>NZ_JBVHLF010000063.1:6315-43868 GCF_055559155.1 Kitasatospora sp. NPDC024654 | reverse complement strand
CCGACACGCAACACTCACCCCCCCCCCCCCACCACCACACCCCCCCCCCCCCCCTCCCCCCCCCCCCCCCCCCCCCCCCCCCCCCCCCCCCCCCCCCCCCCGGCCAGCGGGGCGCGCAGGTTGCGCTCGACGTCGACCGCCAGGGCTTTCAGCGGTGAGACGTAGAGCACCCGACAGCGCCGGCGGGGGTCGGTCGGCGGGGGTGTGCTGCTGAGCCGGTCGAGCGCGGAGAGGAAGGCCGCCAGGGTCTTGCCGGAGCCGGTGGGGGCGACCACCAGGACGTCCGCGTGTTGGCCGATCGCGGCCCAGGCGCCGGCCTGGGCGGGGGTGGGCTCGTCGAAGGCGGCCTCGAACCAGGCCCGGGTGGCGGGGGCGAAACCGGCCAGCGGGTCGGGCGGGGGCTGCTCGTCCGTCATGGCCCCATGGTGCCCGGCGGCACTGACAGGGCCGGGCGACCGGGCCGCGGGCGGTGCGGCCGGATGGCGGGGCGCGACTTCGGACAACCTAGCAAATACGACATTTCGCTCATATGGTGATGCATCATGCGCCGTCGAGTGAAGGGCACGCCATGGCAGAGGTGCGAGTGGTGTCCCGACGGCGGGTCCGGCGCCGCCTGCTGGTGCGCGGGTCCCCCGTGGTGCTCGCGGCGGCGCTGCTGCTCGGTGGTGCCATGCCGTACGTCACCGGACCCGGTCGGGCGTACCTGAGCTACCTGGTGCTGGCCCAGCGTGCCGACGCGGTCGGCGCCGGCACCGCCGGGACCGCGATACGGGCGGCGGGCGGCCAGGTGGTGCAGGACTACCCGCAGATCGGCGCGGTGCTCGCGTACGCGGCCGACGACTCGTTCGCCCAGCGGCTGCGGGCCCGGCCGGAGATCGCCGCGGTCGGCGCCACCCGGACCACCCCGGTGCCCGGGCCGCCCGGTCCGCTCAGCGGCGCCGGCGGGTTCGGCCGGCCCGGCGCGGACACCGTGACGCGCGCCTCCGGCAGCCAGCCGGACGCCGCCCCGACCGTGCCCGACCCGGGCGAGCGCGGGGCCTGGAACCTGGCGATGATGGGCGCGGCCGACCAGGGACAGGTGCCTGCCACGGCGCTCGGTGCCCCGGCGGCGCGCGACGACCGGGCGCTGCGCCGGGTGCTGGTCGCCGTGCTGGACTCCGGCGTCGACGACACCCATCCCGACCTGCGCGACGTGGTCAGCCCGGCGGACTCGGTCTCCTGCGCGGACGGTCGCCCGGACGCCCGGGCCGGCGCCTGGCGGCCGAACGCCGGCGTGCCGGAGAGCGGCCACGGCACGCACGTGGCCGGCATCATCGGCGCCGCCCGGGACGGTCACGGCGTGGTCGGGGTCGCCCCGGGGGTGCGGATCGCGGCGGTCCGGCTGCTCGGGCCGGTCGGCCAGTACTACCCGGAGAACATCGTCTGCGGGATGCTCTGGGCGGCCGAGCACGGCGCGGTCGCGGTCAACGACAGCTACTTCGCCGACCCCTGGAAGTACAACTGCCCCGAGGACCCGGACCAGGGCGCGATCCTCCAGGCGGTGGGTCGGGCGGTCGCCTACGCGCAGCGCCGCGGCGCGCTGGTGGTCGCCTCGGCCGGCAACGACGGCCAGGACCTGACCGCGCCACGGACCGACACGCGCAGCCCCAACGACCGGGTGTCCGGCCCGGCGCAGGTCCGTCGGCTGGGCGCCGAGTGCATCCGGCTGCCGGGCGAGCTGCCGGGCGTGCTGGCCGTCAGCGCGGTCACCCGCAGCGGCGCCGTCGCCCCCTACTCGAACGTCGGCGACGGGCGGATAGCCCTGGCCGCGCCCGGCGGCGACCCGGACGGCGGACCTTCGGAGGCGGTCGTCTCGGACTGGCCCGGCGGCCGCTACGCGGCGCTGGCCGGGACCTCGATGAGCGCGGCCCACGTCACCGGCGCGATCGCGCTCGCGGCGGCGGCCCACCCGGGGTGGGGCCCGGACCAGCTGCGCGCGCTGCTGCTGGAACAGGCGGCGGCGAACTGCCCGGTCGCGCCGGGCGCCTGCCGGGACCGGCGGACGTACGGCGCCGGGGTGGTCGCGCTGCCGCGCTGAGGCCGGCCCGGTGGGCTCCGGGACGCTTCCGGGATACTTGGGGGCCATGAGGCTGACCGAGTTCTGGCGACGGATGGACGAGCACTTCGGGGCTGGGTACGCGGAGTCCTTCGCCCGCGACCACGTGATGAGCGAGCTCGGCGGTCGGACCGTGCGCCAGGCGCTGGACGCCGGCTGGGAGGCGAAGGACGTCTGGCGGGTGGTCTGCCAGGTGATGGGGGTGCCGGCGCGGCTGCGCTGAGCAGGATTCGAACAGTGGGCTCCGTATCGGTTCCGGGCCCAGCCCTTGATTCGAACTGATGTTCCCTATACTGGATCCCCGGCGAGTTTTCCACAGGCAGCGTCCATTCGGGCGGGTTTGTCAGTGGGACGCGCTAGCGTCGAGGACGATGAAGCGCACAGCACAGAACCCGAGGGTGGAAGCCATGGCAGGGACGGACCGCGAGAAGGCTCTTGAGACCGCACTCGCCCAGATTGAGCGGCAGTTCGGCAAGGGTTCGGTGATGCGCCTCGGCGACCAGACCCGGGCCCCGATCGACGTGATCCCCACCGGGTCCACCGCGCTCGACGTCGCGCTCGGCGTCGGCGGCCTGCCCCGCGGCCGCGTCATCGAGATCTACGGTCCGGAGTCCTCGGGTAAGACCACGCTGACCCTGCACGCCGCGGCCAACGCGCAGAAGGCCGGCGGCACGGTCGCCTTCGTCGACGCCGAGCACGCGCTCGACCCGGAGTACGCCCGCAAGCTCGGCGTGGACACCGACGCCCTGCTGGTCTCCCAGCCGGACACCGGTGAGCAGGCGCTCGAGATCACCGACATGCTGATCCGCTCCGGCGCGATCGACCTGATCATCATCGACTCGGTCGCCGCGCTGGTGCCGCGCGCCGAGATCGAGGGCGAGATGGGCGACTCGCACGTCGGTCTGCAGGCCCGGCTGATGAGCCAGGCGCTGCGGAAGATCGCCGGTGCGCTGAACCAGTCGAACACCACCGCGATCTTCATCAACCAGCTGCGCGAGAAGATCGGTGTGATGTTCGGGTCGCCGGAGACCACCACGGGTGGCCGGGCGCTGAAGTTCTACGCCTCGGTCCGCCTCGACATCCGGCGGATCGAGACCCTCAAGGACGGTACCGAGGCGGTCGGCAACCGCACCCGGGTGAAGGTCGTCAAGAACAAGGTCGCCGCGCCGTTCAAGCAGGCCGAGTTCGACATCCTCTACGGCCACGGCATCAGCTGGGAGGGCGGCCTGATCGACATGGGTGTGGAGCACGGCTTCATCCGCAAGGCCGGCGCCTGGTACACGTACGAGGGCGACCAGCTGGGCCAGGGCAAGGAGAACGCCCGCAACTTCCTGCGGGACAACCCGGCGCTGGCCGAGGAGATCGAGAAGAAGATCAAGGTGAAGCTGGGCATCGGGACCGACCTGGACGCGCCGGCCGACGGCGCTCCGGTGGCCGAGGCGGACGGCGCGGTGAAGCCGATCACCGCGACCGCGGTGAAGGCCGCGCCGGCGAAGAAGGCCGCGGCCGCCAAGGCCTGACGGTGAGCCGATGAGGAGCGAGTCGGGGTCCGCGGAGGCCGGACCGGGCGTGGGCGCCGGACGGGGGGCCGCGCCGGCGCCGGAGGCCGGTGCGGGGTCGGGCGACTGGGGGCCGCCGGACTGGTGCGCCAGCGGGTCCGGGGGCGAGGGCTTCGAGCCGGCAGCACCGGCGCGGGCCGGGCGGGGAGTGGCGGGCGCCGGGGGGCGTGCCGCCCGGGGTGGTACGCCTGCCGAGGAGCCGTCCGGGCAACCGGCCGACCAGGGGGGCGGCGAGCGGCCGGACTGGGTGGTCGACGCGGACGCGCCCTGGGCGGGGGACGAGTGGCCCGACTGGCTGGCGGAGGTCGAGGAGGAGCCCGCGCCGCGGCCGGACCGCCGCGGCGCGGGGGGCCGTGGGCGCTCCGGCCGCCGCGCCGTGGGCGAGCGCGGGCCGGGTGGGAAGCGTGCCGAGCGGGCCGCGCGTCCGCCCGAGCCGCCGGCCGACCCGGCCGCCCGGGCCCGCGACATCTGCCTGACCCTGCTCACCGGCAACGCCCGGACCCGCAAGCAGCTGGCCGACGCGCTGCGCCGCAGGGAGATCCCGGACGAGGTGGCCGAGCAGGTGCTCTCCCGCTTCGAGGAGGTCGGCCTGATCGACGACGCCGCCTTCGCCGCCGCCTGGGTCGACTCCCGGCACGCCGGGCGCGGCCTGGCCCGCCGGGCGCTGGCCCAGGAGCTGCGCACCCGCGGGGTGGCCGGGGCACTGGTCGAGGAGGCGGTCGCCCGGCTCGACCCGGACGACGAGGCGGGCACCGCGCGGGCCCTGGTGGACCGCAAGCTGCGGGCGACCGCCGGCCTGGAGCGGCAGGCCCGGATGCGGCGGCTGGTCGGCATGCTGGCGCGCCGCGGGTACGGCGAGGGGCTGGCCTTCCGGGTGGTCCGCGAGGCACTGGACGCGGAGGGCGAGTCGGCCGAGGAGCTGGAGGGCTGGTCCCTGGGTGGCGGCTGACGGCGCGTCGCCGGAGCGGGCGCACCGAGTCCGGCGAGTAGTCGCCAAGCGGCTTTCCCCGGCCGCGTCTTGACCGTTCCGTGACCCGCGCCTAGCCTCGCAGGCGGCGAGGGACCGCTTCGACGCCGGTGCCGCCGACCGTGGGCGGTGCTGGCCAAGGCCGGTCCGGTTGTCCCCGATCCGTTGCTCCGCCGATCCGCAGCCGGCCGCCGTCCCGGCCGGCGGCGGATCCGGGCAGCACCGGACGACGGGCGTGCTCCGCCCGGTCAGGCCGTCCGCTCGGCGCCCGCCAGCGGGGCCGGGCCGCCCCGGGCGCGGTCGGCCAGGGCCTGCAGGTCCTCGGCCCGGACGCCCTGGGTGACCCCGACCAGGTGCCCGTCCGGCCGGACCAGCAGCACGCTGTGCGGGCCCGCCTCCGGGTACTCCTCGGCGATCAGCACCTCGGTGGGCACCGGCAGCGCGGCGGCCACCTCCGCCAGCCGGGGCATCAGCCCGGCGCCCATCCAGTGTTCGGAGGACCAGACCGCGGTGCCCGGGGCGACCAGCAGCAGCAGGAAGGTGCCGCCGAGCCGGGCGTAGAGCTGGTCGGGCGTGCCCTCGGCGGTGACCACCGGGACGTTCGGGACCAGCACGCCGGGCGCGGTGGCCGGCAGGTTCTCGGTCAGCGCGGTGCCCCGTGCGGTGCCGCGCTGCATCGGCAGGTTCCCGCCGATCCCGGGCACCCCGGACGGCGCCGCCGGGTAGGCGGGCGCGCCGCCGAACCGGCCGGTGCCGAGCAGCCCGTCCGCCAGCAGCGGCGCGTGCTTGCGGAACGGGCCGGTCAGCAGCGAGCGCCGGGTCTGCTGCCAGCCGCGCAGCGGTCGCAGCAGCGGCATCGCCTGGTCCACCGCGCGCAGCCGGGCGCCGACCGCCCCGCGCCGCTCCGCCTCGTAGCCGCCCAGCAGAGAGCCGCCGGATTGCGGCCCGCCGGTGAGCGAGGCGAGATGGGAGACCTCCCGGCCGGAGGACGGGGGAAGGTGCCAGGCGACCGCGAGTCGCCAGGCCAGGTTGTCGGTGTCGCGCAGGCCGTCGGCCAGGTTCTGCATGCCGAGCGCGCCGTGCAGATGGGCGGCGTCGCCGGCCAGGAAGCAACGTCCGCTGCGGAACCGGGCGGCCAGCCGCTGCTGGACGGTGTGGTCGGCGGCGGCGAGCAGGTCGAACTTGGGCAGTTCCCCGCACCAGCCGGTCAGGGTGGCCTTGACCCGGGCGATCAGGGTGTCGCCGGTGACGATGCCGGGCCAGGTGGCGTGCGGGTCCACCGGCTGGGTGGGGGCCGGCCGGCCGGGCGGCAGCCGCCAGTCCAGCCGCCACAGGCCGTCCGGCAGTGGCCGGGCGGAGGCCTCGCGGTCGCCGCGCCAGGGCGGCTCGCGGTGCAGCCGGGCCTCGTCGGGGAACGGCAGGTCGACCCGGACGGTGGCGATCGCGTGCCGGTCGACCGCGGGCCGGCCGGGGAAGCGGATCCGCAGCAGCTTGCGGACGGTCGAGCGGGCGCCGTCGCAGCCGACCAGGTGGCTGGCCCGCCACCAGGTGTCGGTGCCGTCCAGCGGGTTGCGGCTGCGCACGGTCACGCCGTCCCGGTCCTGGTCGATCTCCTCCACCCGGGAGTGCGGCACCAGTTGGATCAGCGGGGTGGCGGTGGCCGCGTCGCGCAGCCCGCGCTGCAGCCGGTGCTGCGGCAGGTGCAGCACCGGGTGGTCCGTCAGGTCGAGGTCCAGCACCTGCTGGCGACGCCGCCAGACGGTCAGTCGGTCCCAGCGGGCGGCGTCCGAGGCGGCCCGCAGGTAGCCGAGCCGTTCCAGGAAGGCGGTGCTCTCGGCGCCCAGCACGCCGCTGCGCGGCCCCTCCGGGTACACGCCGTTCCCCTGGTCGAGCACGATGCTCGGCACCTCGTGCCGGGCCAGGGCGAGTGCCATGGCCAGACCGACCGGGCCGGCACCGACCACGATCACCGGGTCCATGACCGGCCCCCGCGGCTGGCGTCCGGACCGGCCGAGGGCGATCCCGTGTCAGGGCCTGGAGCGGGGAAGGTCCCGGGAGGTGTCACGAAGAGCAATGCAACAGATCACCTGGGTGTGCGTCAAGCAGCAGCCGGTGTGCGCCGGTTCGTGCCGCGACCTGCACGGGTCCCCGGTCGCCCGGTGAGCGCGACCGGCGGGCGGGCGGCGCGGGCCGCCGGATCGGCGGATGGAGCCGGGGTACGGCGGGCGGCGCGGGCTGGGGGGCACCTGCTCGGTACCGGGGGCCGGGGCCGGCGGAGCTCAAGCCCCCGGTACCCGAAACGTAGGGCGGCCGGGGCCGGGACGTCAGCCGATCTGAGCGGAACTTGAGCATCACGAAACGGCCACGCGCTCCCCACGACGCGCCGCGCGCCGAAACAGGGGCTGGTCGGAGCAGTGGGGCGTGGGGGAGGATGAGCGCTTCGTCGGCAGCCGCGGGCTGCCACCAGGAGGCCTCCGCGGAACGGCGGAGCGGAAGGGTGTGCGATGCGGCTGCTCCTCGTCGAGGACGACGACCGGGTCGCGGCGGCCCTGGTCGCGGTGCTCAGCCGCCACGGCTTCCAGGTCAGGCACGCGCGCAGCGGCCACGAGGCGCTGGACGCGCTGGTTCCGGACGGCTCCGAGCCCTACCGGGTGGTGCTGCTCGACCTCGGGCTGCCCGACCGGGACGGCTTCGAGGTGTGCAGCCGGATCCGTGCCGGCAGCGGGATCCCGGTGATCATGGTGACCGCCCGGGCCGACATCCGCAGCCGGATCCACGGCCTCAACCTGGGCGCCGACGACTACATCACCAAGCCCTACGACATGGGCGAGCTGCTGGCCAGGATCCACGCGGTGGCCCGGCGCTTCCAGCCGCCCGCCGCGAGCCCGGCCGGGGGCTCGCCGGAGGCCCCCGGCAAGCCCGACCCGCTGGAGTCCTGGGGCATCCGGATCGACCGCGAGCGCCGAAGAGTCGAGGTGGGCGGACGGGACGTCCCGCTCACCCGCAAGGAGTTCGACCTGCTCGCGCTGCTGGCGCAGAGCCCGGGCGTGGTCTACCGCCGGGAGCAGATCTTCAGCGAGGTCTGGCGCAGCGGCTGGGAGGGCAACGGCCGGACCCTGGAGGTGCACGTCGGCTCGCTGCGCACCAAGCTCGCGCTGCCCGGACTGGTCGAGGCGGTGCGCGGGGTGGGCTACCGCCTGATCCCGCAGTCCCCGCAGCGGCCGGGTGGCGAGCCGGCCGGCCCGGCGAGCTGACCATCGGCATGCGCAACCGGCTGCTGGGCATCCTGGTCTCGCTGATGGCCTGCGTGCTGGCCGCCCTCGGGGCGCCGCTGGCGATCGCGATGGCGACCGCCGAACAGAGCAACGTGGTGGTGGACCGGATCGACGATGCCGACCGGTTCGCCCAGGAGCTGCCCACCCAGGGCCTGCCGACGGCCGGCGCCGGCACCGGATCGGGGACAGCCGCCGCCGGCGCCTCGCCGGACGCCGCCCAACTGCACGAGCTGCGCGCCGAGGTGGCCCGCTACCAGGACCTCTACGGGATCCGGATCGGGCTGTTCGCCAGCGACGGCAGCGTGCTCGCGGTCGCGCCCGGCGACTGGCGGCTGCCCACCACGGGCTTCGGCGCGCAGGCCGTCCAGGAGGCCCGGGACGGCCGCCGCAGCCACAATCCGCCGCAGGTCTGGCCGTGGACCCCGAACCGCACGCTGACCATCGCCTCCCCGGTGGTCCGGGACGGTGACGTGGTGGCCCTGGTGGTCAGCGACTCGCCGACCGGTCCGCTGCGGGCCCGGATCGAGCACCGCTGGCTGGTGCTGGCCGGCGGCGAGGCGCTGGCCATGATCGTCGCGGTGCTGCTCGCGGTGCGGCTGACCGAGTGGGTGCTGCGCCCGGTCCGGACCTTGGACCGGGCGACCCACGACATCGCCACCGGCCTGCTGGAGGCCCGGGTCCAGCCGGCCGGCGGGCCCCCGGAGCTGCGCCGGCTGGCGGCCTCGTTCAACGAGATGGCGGACCACGTGGTGCTCGCCATCGACCAGCAGCGGGCCTTCGTCGCCGACGCCTCGCACCAGCTGCGCAATCCGCTGGCCGCGCTGCTGCTGCGGGTGGAGCTGCTCGGCCTGGAGCTGCCGGACGGGCGCGAGAGCGAACTCGCCGCGGTGCGCGAGGAGGGCTCCAGGCTGGCCCGGGTGCTGGACGACCTGCTCGGCCTGGCCACCGCCGAGGGCGCCCGGCCGGCGCCCGAGCCGGTGGACCTGAGCGCCCTGGTCACGGCCCGCGCCGAGGCCTGGCAGCCGGTGGCCCGGCAGCGCGGGGTGCGGCTGCTCTGCGAGGTCCCGGCGGACGCCGAGGGCTGGGCCGACCCGATCGGCTTCGGCAGCGCGCTGGACGTGGTGCTCGACAACGCGCTGAAGTTCAGCCCGGAGGGCGGTTCGGTGACGGTCCGGGTGGTGGTCGACGGTCCCCGGGTGGCGGTCAGCGTGCTGGACAACGGGCCGGGGCTCACCGTCGAGGAACTGGCCCGGGTGGGTGACCGGTTCTGGCGCAGCCCCCGGCACCAGAACGTGGACGGCTCGGGGTTGGGCCTGTCGATCGCCCGCGCCCTGCTGCGGGCCGGCGGCGGCTCGCTGGACTTCGCGCCGGTCCGGCCCACCGGGCTGGCGGTCACCCTGACCGTGCCGTGCGGCCGCCCGCCGGCGTCGCTCAGGGCTTGACCGAGCGGTAGTAGCGCCGGGCCCCCTCGTGCAGCGGCAGCGGGTCGGTGTAGACGGCGGTGCGCAGGTCGACCAGCTGGGCCGCGTGCACCTGCACCCCGATCTCGTCCCGGCTGTCGATCACCGCCCTGGTCAGGCCCTCGACCAGCCCGGTGTCCACGTCGTCCCGGGTGACCAGCAGGTTCGGCACCGCCAGGGTGGGCACCGGCCGCCCGGCCGGCTGGAGCTTCGGGTAGACGCCGGCCGGCAGCACCGCGGCCCGGTAGGCACTGGTGTCGCCGCCCTGCTGGTACAGCGCGTCGGTCAGGTCGCCGAGCGGCACGATCCTGATCGGGAACTTCCCGGAGAGATCGGTGAGCGCGGCGGTGGGCAGCCCGCCGGACCAGAAGAACGCGTCCAGCTTCCCGTCCTGCAGCTGCTGGGCGGCGTCGCCGACGTCCAGCGGTTCGGGCGTTATCCCGGTGGTCGGGTCGACCCCGGCGGCCTTCAGCAGCTGGCGGGCGACCAGGTTGACCCCGGACTTGGGCTGGCCGATGCCGACCCGCAGGCCCCGCAGGTCGGCGGTCCGGTGCACCGGCGAGTCGGCCGGCACGACCAGCTGGAGGTAGTCGTCGTAGAGCCGGGCGATCGCCCGCAGCTTGCTCTTGCCCGGCTCGTTGAAGCTCGCCACCGTGTCGGCGGTGGCGATCGCGAAGTCGTCCTGGCCGGAGACCACCCGCTCCAGGTTGTCCACCGAGCCCTCGGAGGAGTCCAGCCGCAGCCCGACACCGGGCATCGCGGTCTTCAGGAAGCTGCGCAGCAGCTGGCCGTAGTGGTCGTAGACGCCGTCCGGGTCGCCGGTGGCGAAGCCGACCGTGCCCTTGGGGTACGAGGCGGTCCCGCCGGTGCTCAGCCACCACCCGGCGAAGGCGCCGGCCACCACCAGCAGGGCCACTGCGGCCCGCCAGGCCCGGCCGCGGAGGGCGGGGCGCAGGCGTGCGGTGCTCGGTCTCATGGGGGGATCCTGCCAGGCGGAGTCGAGGTCCGGGAGGGGGGTGTCCGGGCTGCCCGTACCCTTGCTGATGTGGGTATGGGAGAGAGCTTGCGAACTTACAAGGTCGTCACGCACGGCTGTCAGATGAACGTCCACGACTCCGAGCGGCTGTCCGGGCTGCTGGAGGACGCCGGATACGTCAAGGCCGACCAGGACGGCGACCCCGACCTGGTGGTCTTCAACACCTGCGCGGTGCGCGAGAACGCCGACAACAAGCTGTACGGCAACCTCGGCCAGCTGGCGCCCGTGAAGTCCCGCCACCAGGACATGCAGATCGCGGTCGGCGGCTGCCTGGCGCAGAAGGACCGCGAGACCATCGTGCGCCGGGCGCCCTGGGTGGACGTGGTCTTCGGCACCCACAACATCGGCCACCTGCCGGCCCTGCTGGAGCGGGCCCGGGTCGAGCAGAAGGCCCAGGTGGAGATCCTGGAGTCGCTGGAGACCTTCCCCTCCACGCTGCCCACCCGACGCGAGTCCGCGTACGCCGCCTGGGTGGCGATCTCGGTCGGCTGCAACAACACCTGCACCTTCTGCATCGTCCCCGCGCTGCGCGGCAAGGAGGAGGACCGTCGGCCCGGCGACGTGCTCGCCGAGGTCGAGGCGCTGGTCGGCGAGGGGGTCATCGAGGTGACCCTGCTCGGCCAGAACGTCAACGCCTACGGTTCCGACCTGGGCGACCGGGAGGCCTTCTCCAAGCTGCTGCGCGCATGCGGCCAGATCGAGGGCCTGGAGCGGGTCCGCTTCACCTCCCCGCACCCGCGCGACTTCACCGACGACGTGATCGCGGCGATGGCCGAGACCCCGAACGTGATGCACCAGCTGCACATGCCGCTGCAGTCGGGGTCCGACCGGGTGCTGCGCGCGATGAAGCGCTCCTACCGCCAGGAGCGGTTCCTCGGGATCATCCGCAAGGTCCGCGAGGCGATGCCGGACGCGGCGATCTCCACCGACATCATCGTGGGCTTCCCCGGCGAGACCGACGAGGACTTCGAGCAGACCCTGCACGTGGTCCGCGAGGCCCGGTTCGCCAACGCCTTCACCTTCCAGTACTCCAAGCGCCCCGGCACGCCCGCCGCGGAGATGGCCGACCAGGTGCCGAAGGCCGTGGTGCAGGCGCGTTACGACCGGCTGATCGCGCTCCAGGAGGAGATCTCCTGGGAGGAGAACAAGAAGCAGGTCGGCCGGACGCTGGAGATCCTGGTCGCCGAGGGCGAGGGCCGCAAGGACGACCGGACCGACCGGCTCTCCGGCCGGGCGCCGGACAACCGCCTGGTGCACTTCACCCGGCCCACCGAGCCGGTCCGCCCGGGTGACGTGGTGACCGTGGAGATCACCTACGCCGCGCCGCACCACCTGCTCGCCGAGGGCGCGCCGCTGGCCGTCCGCCGGACCCGCGCGGGCGACGCCTGGGAGCGGCGCAACGCGGCGCCGGCCCCGAAGCCGGCCGGAGTCATGCTGGGCCTGCCGACCATCGGGGCGCCCGCCCCGGCGCCGGCCGCGCCGGCCGGGGGCTGCTGCGGCGACTGACGCCGCGGGCACCCGGTTAGAGTGATCGTCATGCTGGTTGCCGCCGCCGTCTGCCCCTGCCCGCCGCTGCTCGTGCCCGAGGTCGCCCAAGGCGCGGCCCCGGAGCTGGGCGCGCTGCGGACGGCCTGCGACGAGGCGGTGGCCGGGCTGCTGGCCGTCGGGCCCGAACTGCTGGTGGTGGTGGGCGGTGGCCCGCGGGCCGAGGTCTGGACCGAGGGCGGGGCCGGCTCCTTCCACCGGTTCGGCGTGGAGCTGGCCGTCCGGCTGCCCTCCGGTGGGGTCGACGGGCCGGAGCTGACCCCGGCCCTGACCGTCGGCGCCTGGCTGCTCGACCGGGCCGGGGCGACGCCGCCCACGCACGCCTGCGCGGTGCCGGCGGACGCCCCGGTGGACCGGATGCTCGGCCTCGGCGCGGGCCTGGCCGGGCTGGCCGACCGGGTCGCCCTGCTGGTGCTGGGCGACGGCACCGCCTGCCGCACGGTGAAGGCGCCGGGCTATCTGGACGAGCGGGCGGAGGCCTTCGACGCCACCGCGGCCGCGGCGCTGGGCAGCGCGGACACCGAGGCGCTGGCCGGACTCGATCCGGTGCTGGCGGCGGAACTGCTGGCCGAGGGCCGGGCGCCCTGGCAGGTGCTGGCGGGTGCCGGACGGGGGGCCGGGCTGGCCGGCCGGCTCCGCTACGCGGAGGCGCCGTACGGGGTGGGGTACTTCGTGGCCTCCTGGAGCTGAGGCCGGCACCGACGGGTGGGGCCGGGCGGGCGGGTGCCCGGCCCCAACGCGGTCAGGCGCTGGGCGCGGACCCGTCGGTGGCGGCGGGTCCCCCGGCGGGGTTCTGGTCCGCCGGCTTCTGCTCGCCGTCGGCCGGCTTCTCGGCGAAGCTGTCCACCGTGTCCTTGGCCTTTTCGGTGCCGTGCGCGATCTTGTCGCTGTACTTGCCCTTGGTGGCCTTGTCGATCGCGTCACCGGCCTTGTCGACCATCTCGTCGATCTTGGCGTGGTGCTGGCCGGCCAGGTGGCTGGCCTGCTTCTTGAGTTCCTCGGCCTTGCCCTTGATCTCGTCCATCAGGCCCATGGCTTCGTCTCCTGTGTCAGGCCGCTCGGGTCGGCTCTCCGCATGGTTGTCCTCGGCCGGTGCCTCGGCCCGCGCCGCCGCCAGCAGCTCGGCGACGAGCAGCTCCGCGACGTGTGGTTCGCCCTCCGGTTCCACCCGGTCCTCGGCCGGTTCGACCGTGGCGTCCGGTGCGGCACCGGTGGGGCCGGCGTCCGGCGCGGTGCGGGCGGCCGGCACTCCGGGCAGGGACTCCTGCTCGGCCTCCGTGGTCCGCTCCTGATCCGTCCGGTCCTCCGACTCCAGCAGGCCGACGGTACCGCCGCCCTGCTCCGCGGTCACCCGGGCCGCGGCCTCGCGGCGGCGGAACCAGCTGAAAACACCCATATCTTCTCCCAACCTAACGGTCTACGGCGGACCCGGCCGGTTCTACGGGGAGTTCGTGCGGGGCGCCGCCCAACGGGCCAACGAGTGCGGCGGTGGTCGGTCACGTCCCCCGTTCGGATGACCCCCGGGCTTTTGCGAGACTTGGCGGTGTGACCAGCTCTTCCTCTCCCGTCCCGGTGGTCTCGGTGGTCGGCGCGACCGCGGCCGGCAAGTCCGACCTCGCCGTCGCGCTGGCCCGCGCGCTGGGCGGCGAAGTGATCAACACCGACTCGATGCAGCTCTACCGCGGCATGGACATCGGTACCGCCAAGCTCACCGAGGAGGAGCGCGGGGGGATCCCGCACCACCTGCTGGACGTCTGGGAGGTCACCGAGACCGCCAGCGTGGCCGAGTACCAGCGGCTCGCCCGGGCCGAGATCGACCGGCTGCTCGCGGCCGGCCGGCCGCCGGTCCTGGTCGGCGGCTCCGGGCTGTACGTCCGCGCGGCGATCGACGAGATGGAGTTCCCGGGCACCGACCCGGCGGTCCGGGCCCGGCTGGAGGAGGAGCTGGCCGCGCACGGCCCGGCCGTGCTGCACGCCCGGCTGGCCGGCCTCGACCCGGCCGCCGCGGCCGCGATCCTGGTCAGCAACGGGCGGCGGATCGTCCGGGCGCTGGAGGTGATCGAGCTGACCGGCCGGCCGTTCACCGCGAACCTGCCCGGCAACACCGCGGTCTACCGGGCGGTGCAGATCGGGGTGGCGGTGCCGCGGCCCGAGCTGGACGAGCGGATCACGCTGCGGGTGGACCGGATGTGGGAGGCCGGGCTACTGGACGAGGTCCGGGCGCTGGAGGCGGTGGGCCTGCGCGAGGGCCTGACGGCGAGTCGGGCGCTCGGTTACCAACAGGTGCTGGCGCACTTCGCGGGTGAGTGTGGTGAGGCGGAAGCGCGGGCGGAGACAGTGCGGGCGACCAAGCGTTTCGCGCGCCGTCAGGAGTCCTGGTTCCGCCGGGACGACCGGATCCACTGGCTCTCCCGTCCGGCCGGCGCCGACCCCGCCGAGCTGCTGGAACGCTCGCTGGAGCTGGTCCGGCAGGCGGCCTGAGGACGGATTCCGGCCATTGAGGCCGCCGCGAGCCGGCCATTCGCAGGTGCAGCTGCGCTCGCACCTGCAGGTGCAGGAGGAAGCGCCGGTCACGGGCGGATCACGTCATGGCCACGGATCACCCGGGGGACCGCGCTACGCGCTGTGAGCGTCCCGGAACATGCCATTATCGAGAACAAGAGGGAGCGGTCGCGCGGGCCGGTCCCATCCGTGCGCGAGTCCGTTCGCGACGAACTGTCAGGGGAGGCCGCGTGTCCACGGGTCCCGGCCCCGATACCGAGCAGTTCCCGCAGCACGCTGCGGGCCTGGCGGCGGACGACCCGTTCGGGCTACCGCCGGCCGAGCTGATGCTGCCGGGCGATCCGGACGAACCGCTGGGGCTGCCCGCCGACCCGGTCGTCCTGGAACGGGAGATCCGGCCGCGCCGCCGGCTGCGCTGGTGGCAGATCCTGCCGATCGTGCTGATCGGCATCGGCGGCTCGCTGATGTTCGCCTTCCCGCTGGCCTTCGGCTCCGGCGAGGGCGGTTCCATGGTCAGCATGCTCGGCCTGCTGCTCACCGCGGCCTCGGTCGGCTGGGGCGCGATGGCGGCCAGGCACGCCGGCTACGCGATGCCGGGCCTGCCCCGGCGCGGCTCCGGCCGCCGGGCCGGCTGGCGCGCGATCGTCCTCTACACCCTGGTCGCCTGCGGCGCGTTCGCGCTGGCCGTCTGGCGGGTCGTCCAGCTGCGCAGCTGACCCGGGGCCGGGCCGGCCGGGCCGCAGGTCGGTACCATCGGCAGGGTGAGCGGATCCAGCAGCGGCCTGCCCTTCCTCAAGGGCCACGGCACCCAGAACGACTTCGTGATCGTCCCCGACCCGGACGGTCTGCTCGACCTGGGCCCCGCCGAGGTCGCCCGGCTGTGCGACCGGCGCGCCGGGATCGGCGGCGACGGCCTGCTCCGGGTAGTCCGCTCGGCCAAGGACGAGGCCGCGGTGGCCCAGGCCGACCAGGCCGAGTGGTTCATGGACTACCGCAATTCGGACGGCAGCATCGCCGAGATGTGCGGCAACGGCGTGCGGGTCTTCGCCCGCTACCTGGTGCACGCCGGGCTGGCCGAGCCGGGCCCGCTCGCGGTGGCCACCAGGGCCGGGGTGCGCCGGGCGGTGGTCGCCGCGGACGGGCCGGACGGCACACCCGGCGAGGTGACCGTCGACATGGGCCTGGCCCGGCTGCCCGGTCCGGACGGCATCGAGGTCACGGTGGGGGAGCGGCGCTGGCCGGCCCGCAACGTCAACATGGGCAACCCGCACGCGGTCGCCTTCGTCACGGACCTGGCGCACGCCGGCGACCTGCTGACGGCCCCCGCGGTCGCCCCGGCCCGGGTCTACCCGCAGGGCGTCAACGTGGAGTTCGTGGTCGACCGGGGTGAGCGGCACGTCGCGGTGCGGGTGCACGAGCGCGGCTCGGGCGAGACCCTCTCCTGCGGCACCGGTGCCTGCGCGGTCGCGGTGGCCGCGGCCCGCCGGGACGGCCTCGACCCGGCGGTCACCGGACGGTCCGTCACGTACACCGTCGACGTGCCCGGTGGGCGGCTGATGATCGCCGAACACCCGGACGGCCGGGTGGAGATGACCGGGCCGGCCGTGATCGTGGCGAGCGGGACGATCGACCCGAGCTGGTGGTAGCGAGCGGGGAGGGCGCCTTCCCCGCTCGACCTGACGACGAATCCGCCCGTTCGGGTGGTGTGGGTAACAGACGGGAAGCGCCCCCTCGCGGAACGTGCTGTCCTCGGTAGCATGGACCACCGGGGCAGTCGCCGCTCCGGTGCTCGCTGCCGGAGGTTGCCATGACCCTCGACGCCGGCCGGCCGCAGACCGGCCAGCCCAACTCTCCCGCTCCTCAGCAGTCCAGGCGCCGACTGAACCGCGCCGCGCTCGGCCGGGCCGGTCGGGCCGCCCTGCTGGCCACCGGCCGCCCTCCGGTGCCGGACGCCATCGAGCCGATCGTGCAGGCCCACCGGCGCCACCACCCGCAGGCCGACCTCGCACTGCTCAGTCGCGCCTACCGGACGGCCGAGGCCAGCCACCGCGGCCAGAAGCGCAAGAGCGGCGAGCCGTTCATCACCCACCCGCTCGCCGTCACGATGATCCTGGCCCAGCTCGGCGCCGAGACGACCACCCTGGTGGCCTCGCTCCTGCACGACACCGTGGAGGACACCGAGGTGACGCTCGGCCAGGTGGCCTCCGACTTCGGGCCGGAGGTCTCCTATCTGGTGGACGGTGTCACCAAGCTGGAGAAGGTGGACTTCGGCGCCGCCGCGGAGGCCGAGACGTTCCGCAAGATGCTGGTCGCCACCGGGGACGACGTCCGGGTCATGGTGATCAAGCTCGCCGACCGGCTGCACAACATGCGGACGATCCGTCACATGAAACCCGCCAGCCAGGTCCGGATCGCCAAGGTGACCAGGGACGTGTTGATCCCGCTGGCCGAACGGCTCGGCATCCAGGTGGTGAAGACCGAGCTGGAGGACATCGTCTTCGCCACCCTGCACCCCGAGGAGTACGCCCGGACCAGGACCCTGATCACCGCTCAGGAGGTCCGCCAGGAGGAACTGTTCGGACCGTTCGCCGAGGCGCTGCGCCGGCAGCTGGCCGAGGCCGGGGTGGTCGCCGAGGTCGCCGTCCGGCCCCGGCACTGCGTCTCGGTGCACCGGGTGCTGCTACGCCGCGGGCCGGGCGCCTGGCCGCAGCCGGCCGACCTGGGCCGGCTGCTGGTGGTGGTCGAGGAGGTCGCCGACTGCTACGCCGTCCTCGGCGAGCTGCACACCTGCTGGAGTCCGCTGCCGGGCGAGTTCAAGGACTTCGTGGCCGCCCCCAAGTTCAACCTGTACCAGTCGCTGCACACCGCCGTGTCGGTGGCCGGCGCGCCGGTCGAGGTGCTGGTCCGCACCCCGCGGATGCACCGGATCGCCGAGTTCGGCGTGGTCGCGCTCGGCGGCCCGCAGCAGGGCGCGGCCGACCCGGTGGAGCCGGACGGTGGTGACGGGCCGGGCCGGCCCGGCTGGCTCAGCCGGCTGCTCGCCTGGCAGCAGGAGACCCCGGACCCGGACGCCTTCTGGACCACCCTGACCGCCGCGCTCTCCGACGACCGGGAGATCACCGCGGTCACCGAGGACGGCGCGACCCTGGTGCTACCGGCCGGCGCCAGCTGCGTGGACGCCGCCTACCAGCTCGGCGAGCAGGTCGGCCACCGCTGCATCGGGGCCCGGGTGAACGGTCGGCTGACCGGCCTGGCCACCCCGCTCGGCGACGGCGACGTGCTGGGCATCCTCACCGAGCCGGACGGCGGGCCGGACCAGGGCGAGCCGTCCGGACCGAGCCGGGCCTGGCTCGAGTGCGCCCGTACCCCGGGCGCCCGGCTCGCCATCCAGCGTTGGCTGACCGAGCATCCGGAGCGCGTCGAGCCCGCCGAGCGCCCCGGCGCCGGCACGCCGGCCGACCAGCCGGTGCCGGCTGCCCGGGAGCCCGCCCGGGTGCCGGGTGGCCGGCCGCGGCTGGTGGTCGTCCCCGAGTACCCGAGCGCGCCGGTCCGGCTGGCCCGCTGCTGCACCCCGGTGCCGCCGGACCGGGTGACCGGGTTCCGTTCCAGCCGCGGCTCGATCGCGGTGCACCGCGCGGACTGTCCGACCGGTGAGCGGATGTGCGAAGACGGGCGCCGGAAGCTCCAGCTGGACTGGGCGCCGGGGGCCGCCGCGCCGACCGGCTTCCGGGTGACCCTGCAGGCCGAGGCGCTGGGCCGGCCCCGACTGCTGGCCGACCTGACCGCCGCGATGTCGGCCACCGGGCTGGACATCGTCTCGGCGGTGGTCGAGCCACCCGACGAGCTGCGGGTCCGGCACACCTACACGGTCGAGCTGCCGGACGCCCGGACGCTGCCGGTGGTGATGCGCGCGATGCTGCGGGTCTCCGGGGTCTACGACGTCCGCCGCACCGGGCTGGCCGCGCCCCGGCCGCCCCGGTTGCGGCCGAACGCCCGTTCCGGGGCAAATCCGGGTGACCGGGCCGCCCCGCCCGTGCGACCATCGGGAATGTCCGGCCGGTCCGCCGCGTTGTCCAACACGAGTGGTCCGGCGCCGGGCCACGGGTGACCGGCGGTCTCCCGCCGGTCCCGTCAGTTCAAGCTTCAGCCAGTAGCCCCTAAGGACACGATGACCTCCACGTTCGACAACCGCGAAGCAACCACCGGGAGTGCCGGGCGCGGCGCCCGTCGCCCCGCCGACCTCCGGGCGGAAGCCCTCATGGACGAGGACCTCGCGGCCATCGACGAGGACTTTGCCCAGTACGACGGCGACCAGTACGACCGCACCGAGCGCGCCGCGCTGCGCCGTGTCGCCGGCCTCTCCACCGAGCTGGAGGACGTCACCGAGGTCGAGTACCGCCAGCTCCGCCTGGAGCGCGTGGTGCTGGTCGGCGTCTGGACGGACGGCACGGTCGAGGAGGCCGAGAACTCGCTCGCCGAGCTCGCCGCCCTCGCCGAGACCGCCGGCTCGCAGGTGCTGGACGGGGTGATCCAGCGCCGTGACAAGCCCGACGCCGCCACCTACATCGGCTCCGGCAAGGCCAGGGAGCTGCGTGACATCGTGGCGGCCACCGGCGCCGACACCGTGGTCTGCGACGGTGAGCTCACCCCTGGCCAGCTGATCCACCTGGAGGACGTGGTCAAGGTCAAGGTCGTCGACCGGACGGCCCTGATCCTGGACATCTTCGCCCAGCACGCCAAGTCCCGGGAGGGCAAGGCCCAGGTCTCGCTGGCCCAGATGCAGTACATGCTGCCGCGGCTGCGCGGTTGGGGTCAGTCTCTCTCCCGGCAGATGGGTGGCGGTGGTTCCGGCTCGTCCGGCGGTGGCATGGCGACCCGTGGTCCCGGTGAGACCAAGATCGAGACCGACCGGCGACGGATTCGCGAGAAGATGGCGAAGCTCCGCCGGGAGATCGCCGAGATGAAGAAGGGCCGGGACACCAAGCGCCAGGAGCGCAAGCGGCACCAGGTGCCGTCGGTGGCCATCGCCGGCTACACCAACGCCGGCAAGTCCTCGCTGCTCAACCGGCTCACCGGCGCCGGCGTCCTGGTGGAGAACGCGCTGTTCGCCACCCTGGACCCGACCGTGCGCCGGGCCCAGACCCCGGGCGGCCGGCTCTACACGCTGGCCGACACGGTCGGCTTCGTCCGGCACCTGCCGCACCACCTGGTCGAGGCGTTCCGCTCGACCATGGAGGAGGTCGCCGACGCGGACCTCATCCTGCACGTGGTGGACGGCTCGCACCCGGAGCCGGAGACCCAGCTGGCGGCCGTCCGCGAGGTGATCGTCTCGGTCGAGGCCCAGCACGTGCCGGAGATCGTGGTGATCAACAAGGCCGACGCCGCCGACCCGCACGTGCTGCAGCGGCTGCTGCGCCGCGAGCCGCACGCCATCGTGGTCTCGGCCCGCAGCGGGCAGGGCATCGACCAGCTGCTCAAGATGATCGACGAGGAGCTGCCGCGGCCCGCGGTGGAGGTCCAGGCGCTGGTCCCGTACACCCGGGGCGACCTGGTCTCCCGGGTGCACGCCGAAGGCGAGCTGCTGGAGACCGAGCACACCGGCGAGGGCACCCTGCTGCGTGCCAAGGTGGCGGCCGAGCTGGCCGCCGAGCTGGAGCGCTACGCGGTGGCCGTCCAGCGCTGAGCCGCCCGCACCGAACGAGGCCGAAGGGCCCCGGTCCCATCTGGGACCGGGGCCCTTCGGCCGCGCGGGCTCAGGAGGACGACTTCGACATGTAGTCGAGCGCGTTCTGCGCCACGTCGTCCAGGTAGGGGCCGGCCAGCCAGCTGTTGTCGGCCGGGCCGATCGAGGTGTTGCTGACCAGCGCGGGCTTGCCGTCCTCGAGCGAGAACCAGCCACCACCGCTGGCGCCGGCGGTCATGGTGCAGCCGATCACGTCCATCGGCGGGCGGGTGGTGTCGAAGGAGAGCCGCGACGGCTTGCCGCCGTTGCACTGCTCCATCTCCACGCCGTTGAACGGAGCCGCCTGCGGGTAGCCGATCGCGGTGATGCTCAGCTGGTCGCGCGGGGCGTTGAACCAGACCGGGACCGAGCCGCCCACGGTCTCCTCCAGCGACTTGGTGCCGTTCTCCGGCGCCACTCGGAGGATCGCGAAGTCGTACTGGCTGGCGGCACTGCCCTGTTCGCTCCCCTCGGCGACCCACTGCGGGGAGGAGACGGCCTGGGTCGCGATCCACTGGCCGTAGGGCGCGAACTGCGAGACGTCGGTCGGCTTCTGACCGTTGCTGACCGCGCCGGAGCTGTTGAAGTCCGGAATGAAGACCTCGTTGCTGTACTGCTGACCGGACTTGCCGCTGCTGACACAGTGGCCGGCGGTCCAGATCAGGTTGCTCTTGCCCGGGTGCTGCGGATCGGAGATCACCGTGGCCGAGCAGACCGCGTGCTGGTTCGGGCCGACGTCGAAGAAGAGCTTCCCGTCCACCTTGTTCTGGTTGTACGGGTGGGCCACCGGGCTGGCCTGGATGGCGGCCGGCAGCGGGTCGTTGGCGTCGTTCGCGGGCGGACTGGGCGGCGCCACCGGGACCTGTTGCGGCTTGGCCTGGAGCATCTTCTGGGCGTTCCAGAAGCCCTTGGCGGCCGGGGTGAGCACGTGCTGCTTCGCCCATTTGTCCCAGTCCGCGTACTTCCACTTCTTCAGCGCGTCCAGGCTGGGCAGGCCGCCCGGCAGGCCCTTGGCCGCCGTCGGTCCGGCCGTGGCGGACGCGGCCGCCGCTTCGCTCGGCGGCGGGTTCGTGGTGTCGTCCGGCCCGCAGGCGGTGACCGCCGCGAGGGTCAGCGCGGTGACCGCGCCGGCCGCCAGCAGCCGGGCCGTTCGCCGGCCGGCCGGGTGATGGCTGGTGTCCGTCGGTGACATGTGTTCGGTTCCCCCAAGAGGAGTCAAGCACCGGCGGCCTGAGCCGCCGTCGGGCATCTGGGAGTCTCCCACCACTGGGATGGACGGCGTGCCACAACCCCTGGTCGCTTGACAACCGGTGCGATCGTCGGCTCGTGACCGGGACGCCGGTCGGGCGGACGCCGCCCGTGATTCACGGGCGGTTGGCTCGTTGGACCAACCGGATGTCCCCGGCCGGGGTGCGCCGGCACCCCGGGCCGCCGGGTCCGACGTCCACCGCGCCCCGAGGAGCCGACGTGAGCACCGCCCTGACCGGAGTCCCGGCCACCGTCCCCCGCCAGCTGGACCAGTCCGCCGAGGCGGACCCGCTGCTGCACCAGGATGCCGCCGTGGCGGCCGAGCAGGCCGCGCTGGAGGCACTGTTGCGCTGCTGGTGCCGGGAGACCGGGGCCCGGCCCGACCAGGACGGGCGGTTGCGGATCCCGGTGCTGGGCGGTGCGGCCCGGCTGCTGGCGGACGTCCGGCACTGGTCGGCGTGCGGCTGGCACCGCTTCGGACCGGTCGCCCTGGTGGCCGGTACGGCCGAGGGCGGCACACCGGTGGACGCCGTCACCACGGCCGCGCTGCTGGCCCGGTCGGTCACCGAGCACCCCGACCCGGAGCAGGTCGCCGACCTGGCCGGCCGGGTCGCCGACTCGGTCCGCCGGACGGCCGACATCCTGCAGCACCGCCGCGCCAACCCGGGCCCCGAGCCGGACTCCGTCTTCCTGCGGGCCGAGCAGTCCCTGCTGCTCGGTCACCCGCTGCACCCCACCCCGAAGAGCCGGGACGGCCTCGGCCCGGCCCAGAGCGCCGCCTACTCGCCCGAACTGCGCGGCTCCTTCGCCCTGCACTGGTGGGCGGTCGACCGCGAGCTGCTGGCCTCCGGCTCGGCGCTGGACACCGACGCCACGCGGTTGACCGCCGAGCTGCTCGGCACCCCCGGGCTACTCCCGCCGGGCACCGCCGCGCTGCCCCTGCACCCCTGGCAGGCCCGCGAGGCGGCGCTTCGTCCGACGATCGCCCGGCTGCTGGCCGAGGGCCGGCTGCACGACCTCGGCGCGCACGGCGAGCCCTGGCACCCGACCTCCTCGGTGCGCACCGTCTGCCGCCTCGGCACGCCCTGGATGCTCAAGCTCTCGCTCGGCCTGCGGATCACCAACTCCCGCCGGGAGAACCTGCGCAAGGAGCTGCACCGCGGTCTGGAGGTGCACCGGCTGCTGGCCGCCGGCCTGGCCGCCGAGTGGCACGCCGAGCACCCCGGCTTCGACATCGTCCGCGACCCGGCCTGGATCGGCGTCGACCTGCCCGGTCTGCCCGAGCACGTCGCCGGCGGGCTGGACACCGTGCTGCGCCAACAGCCGTTCGCCCCCGGTGACCGGGCGCTCTGCGTGGCCGGGCTGGTCGCCGAACGGCCGCTCGGCGAAACCGCGCCCGGCGTTCCGTCCGCCCTCGGCGACCTGCTGCGCGCGCTCGCCAAGCGCTGCGGCCGGCCGCTGCAGACGGTGGGCGCCGAGTGGTTCCTGCGCTACCTGGACGCGGTGGTGCTCCCGGTGCTCTGGCTGGACGGCCGGGCCGGGATCGCCCTGGAGGCGCACCAGCAGAACAGCCTGGTGCTGCTCGACGCCGACGGCTGGCCGAGCGGCGGCCGGTTCCGCGACAACCAGGGCTACTACTTCCGCGCGGCGCACGCCGAACGGCTGGAGCGCCGGCTGCCCGGCCTGGGCAAGGCCAGCGACACCTTCGTGCCGGACCAGGTGGCCGACGAGCGGTTCGCCTACTACCTGGGGATCAACCACATCCTGGGCCTGATCGGCGCCTTCGGCTCACAGCGGCTGGCCGACGAGCAGGTGCTGCTCGCGGCGCTGCGCGGGTTCCTGGCCGGGCCGGCCGCCCGGGCCACCGGTTCCACCCTCCCCGCCCACCTGCTGGACGCCCCGCGGCTGCGCTGCAAGGCCAACCTGCTCACCCGGCTACACGGGCTGGACGAGCTGGTCGGCCCGGTGGAGACGCAGTCGGTCTACGTCGGCATCGCCAACCCGGTCGCCGCCGGAGCCGCCGGGTGATCCGGGCGGCCACGGCGGCCGGCGAGTTCCGGCTGCGTCCGGTCCGGCCGGCCGACCTGCCGCTGATCACCGACTGGATGAACGACCCGGCGGTGGCGGCGTTCTGGGAGCTGGCCGGTCCGGCCGAGCTGACCGAGCGGCACGTCGGGGCCCAGCTGGAAGGCGACGGCCGGAGCGTGCCGTACCTTGGCCTGCTGGACGGGGTGCCGATGAGCTACTGGGAGGTCTACGCGGCCGCCCACGACCGGCTGGCCCGGTACTACCCGGCCCGGCCCGACGACACCGGCCTGCACCTGCTGCTCGGGCCGCCGGAGACGCGCGGCCGGGGCCTGGGCTCCGTGCTGCTCGGCGCGGTCACCGAGGAGCTGCTGCGGCGCGGCCCGCGGGTGGTCGCCGAGCCGGACGTGCGGAACACCGCCTCCGTCCGGGCCTTCCGACGGGCCGGCTTCACCGAGACCGGCGAACTCCACCTACCCGAGAAGCGCGCGGCCCTGATGATCCGGGACCGCCCGACCGCGAGGAGCTCGTGATGGACACCCCGTACCAGGCCCGGCCCGAGCCCTACGACCTGCTCGGCGTCGGCATCGGACCGTTCAACCTCTCGCTCGCCGCGCTGGCCGACCGGGTGGCCGGCCTGCGCGCGCTGTTCTGCGACGGCAAGCCGGAGTTCCGCTGGCACCCGGGTCTGCTGGTGGAGGGCGCCCGGATGCAGGTGCCGTTCCTGGCCGACCTGGTCTCGCTGGTCGACCCCACCAACCCGTGGTCCTTCCTCAACTACCTGCGTGACCAGGAGCGGCTCTTCGCCTTCTACTTCGCCGAGCGGTTCCAGCTGCCGCGCCGCGAGTACGACCACTACTGCCGCTGGGTGGCCGAGCGGCTGCCCTCCTGCCGGTTCGGCACCGAGGTCACCGCGATCCGCTGGGCCGGGGGCTGCTTCACGGCCACCCTGCGCTCGGCCGGCGGCGAGCGCCAGGTGCGGGCCCGCAACGTGGTCCTCGGGGTCGGCACCGACCCGGTGCTGCCGGAGGCCTTCGACCGGCTGGCCGACCACCCCGCCGTCTTCCACTCCGGCCGCTACCTGGACCGCCGACACGGCCTGGCGAGCGCCCGGGACATCACCGTGCTGGGCTCCGGGCAGTCCGGCGCCGAGGTCTTCCTCGACCTGCTGCGGTCCCGGGCCGGCGACGGCACCCGGCTGCGCTGGCTCACCCGGACCAGGGCGCTGGCCCCGATGGAGTACTCCAAGCTCGGCCTGGAGCACTTCACCCCCGACTACACCCGCTACTTCCACACCCTGCCCGGCCCGGTCCGCGACCGGCTGGTGGCCGAGCAGTGGCAGCTGCACAAGGCGGCCAGCGCGGAGACCCTGGCCGAGATCCACGACCAGCTGTACGAGCGGACCATCGGCCGCCCGATCGGTGCGGCGGACGCCGAGATCACCCCCGGCACCGAGGTCACCGCCGCCCTGCCGGGCCCGTGCGGCGGCCTGGAGCTGCGCTGCCTGCACCGCGACTCGGGCGCCCGCCGGGTGGTGCGCACCGACGCGGTGGTGCTCGCCACCGGCTACCGGGCCGGCCGCCCGGCCGCGCTGGAACCGCTCGCCGAGCTGATCGACTGGGACGAGCGGGGCCGCTACCGGGTCGACCTGGACCACCGGGTGGCCACCCGGCCGGCCGTCACCGGCGGGCTCTACGTGCAGAACGCGGAGCTGCACACGCACGGCGTGGGCACCCCCGACCTCGGCCTCGGCGCGCACCGCGCGGCCGTCATCCTCAACGCGCTCACCGGCCGGACGGTGCACCGGCTGCCCGCCCGGACCGCCTGGACCAGCTTCGGTCCGGCCCTGCTGCCCGCCCAGGCCGCCTTCCCCGAGGAGTGGAACCGTGCCCCAGTCGCCGGCCGATGAGCTGCTGACCCCGGAGCGCTGGCAGCGGGCCGGCCGCGCCCTGTTGGCGAAGATGCTCGCGGAGTTCAGCTATGAGGAACTGCTCGATCCGGAACCCGTCGCGGACGGCTACCGCCTTCCGCTGCCGGACGGCTCGGAGTACCGCTTCGCCGCCCGGCGCGGTGCCTACGGCGGCTGGCAGGTCGAGCCGGCCTCGGTGCGCCGGGACGGCGCACCCGCCGACGACCCGCTGGCCTTCCTACTGGCGGCCCGCCGGCTGCTCGGGCTCTCCGGGGACACCATCGGGCACCTGGTCCGCGAGCTGACCGCCACGCTGCTCGCCGACGTCCGGCTGGCGGCCGGCGCGCTGCCCGCCGCCG
The DNA here is from genome assembly GCF_055559155.1 of Kitasatospora sp. NPDC024654. Lineage (NCBI taxonomy): Bacteria > Bacillati > Actinomycetota > Actinomycetes > Kitasatosporales > Streptomycetaceae > Kitasatospora > Kitasatospora sp. NPDC024654. The sequence goes on along the minus strand of NZ_JBVHLF010000063.1, from coordinate 18,166 downwards.
CGCTGGCCGACCTCGGTCACACCGAGCTGGAGGGCCACCAGGGCGGCCACCCGTGGATCGTGCCCAACAAGGGCCGGCTGGGCTTCTCGGCCGCGGACGCCGCCCGCTGGGCCCCGGAGGCGCGCACCCCGGGCGCGTTGCCCTGGCTCGCCGTCCACCGCGAGCTGGCCGCCTACCGGGGCGTCGGCGAGCTGGCCGAGGCCGAGGCGCTCTACCGCTCGGAGCTCGACCCGGAGGTGCTGGCGGGCTACCGGCGGCTGCTGGCCGACCGTGGCCGCGACCCCGGGAGCTACCTGCTGCTGCCGGTCCATCCCTGGCAGTGGGACGAGACGATCCTGCCGCTCTTCGCGCCCTGGGTGGCGGACGGGCGGATCGTCCTGCTGCCCGCCGACGGCGACCTGCGGTTGCCCCAGCAGTCCATCCGCTCCTTCTTCAACGCCACGACGCCGCACCGGCGGACGGTCAAGCTGCCGCTGGCCATCCTCAACACCCTGGTCTGGCGCGGGCTGCCGACCGAGCGCACGCTCGCCGCGCCCGAGGTCACCGGCTGGATCCACGGGCTGCGCGACCGCGACCCGTTCCTGCGCGAGGAGTGCCGGGTGGTGCTGCTCGGCGAGGTCGCCTCGGTGACCGTCGAGCACCCGCACTACGCCCGGCTGCGGGACGCGCCCTACCAGTACAAGGAGTTGCTCGGGGCGATCTGGCGGGAGCCGCTCGGCCCGCGGTTGGCGCACGGCGAGCGGGCCCGGGCGCTGGCCGCGTTGCTGCAGACCGGCTCGGACGGGCGGGCGCTGGTCGAGGAGTTGGTGGCCCGCTCCGGGCTCGCGCCGCGGGAGTGGCTGCGCCGGCTGTTCGGCGCGATGCTGCCGCCGCTGCTGCACTTCCTCTACCGCTACGGCACGGTGTTCTCCCCGCACGGTGAGAACGCGATCGTGCTCTTCGACGGGCGGGACGTCCCGGTGCGCCTGGCGGTCAAGGACTTCGTCGACGACGTCAACATCAGCGACCAGGACCTGCCCGAGCTGCGCGCCCTGCCGCCCGCGGTGGCCGCCGTGCTGCTGCGCGAACCCCCGGCCGGGCTCTGCCAGTTCCTGCACGCGGGGCTGTTCATCGGGGTCTACCGCTACCTGGCACCGCTGTTCGAGGCCCGACTGGGGCTGCCGGAGTCGGAGTTCTGGGCGCTGCTGCGGGCCGAGATCCTGGCGTACCACCGGCGGTTCCCCGAACTCGCCGACCGGTTCGTGCTCTTCGACCTGCTCACCCCGGAGATCGACCGGCTCTGCCTGAACCGTAACCGGCTGCTGTTGGACGGCTACCGGGACCGCCCGGAGCGACCGCACGCGGCGGTGCACGGGTGGGTGCGCAACCCGCTGCACCAGCCGGCCGCGGTGCTGCCCGGTCCGCGCGACCGCACTGTCACCCCGGCCCCGTAGGCTGGGACCGTCATGACGAACGACTCCACACCCCAGCTGCTGCCCGACGATTCCCCCGCCGAGGCAGCCGAGGCACCCGCCGGCCGCATCCCCGAGCTGCTGCACGCCGCGGTCACCGCGGTCGGCGGCGTGGAGCGCCCCGGCCAGGTCCGGATGGCCGAGGCCGTCGCCGAGGCCGTCGAGAGCGCCGAACACCTGCTGGTGCAGGCCGGCACCGGTACCGGCAAGTCGCTGGCCTACCTGGTGCCGGCCCTCGCGCACGGCGACCGGGTGGTGGTCGCCACCGCCACCCTGGCGCTGCAACGCCAGCTGGTGGAGCGGGACTTGCCGCGCACGGTGGAGGCCCTGCACCCCACGCTGCGGCGCCGCCCGCTGTTCGCGATGCTCAAGGGCCGCTCCAACTACCTCTGCCTGCACCGGGCCAACGAGGGCACCCCGAGCGAGGAGGGCGAGGGCCTGTTCGACCCGGCCGAGGCGCTCGGCGGCCCGAGCAGCAAGCTCGGCCAGGACGTGCTGCGGCTGCGCGACTGGGCGGACGAGACCGAGACCGGCGACCGGGACGACCTCACCCCGGGCGTCTCCGACAAGGCCTGGGCCCAGCTCTCGGTCACCTCCAAGGAGTGCCTGGGCGCCACCCGGTGCGCCTACGGCCAGGAGTGCTTCGCCGAGAAGGCGCGGGAGCGGGCCAAGCTGGCCGACGTGGTGGTCACCAACCACGCGCTGCTGGCGATCGACGCGATCGAGGGCGCCCCGGTGTTGCCCGAGCACGAGCTGCTGATCATCGACGAGGCGCACGAGCTGGTGAACCGGGTGACCGGTGCCGCCACCGCCGAGCTGACCGTGGGCGCGGTCAACCGGGCCGTGAAGCGGGCCGCCCGGCTGGCCAACGAGAAGGCGGTGGACGCGCTGCAGGCCGCCGCCGAGAGCTACCACGGCCTGATGGAGACCGCCCAGCCCGGCCGGGTCGAGGAGCTGCCCGAGTACCTGGGCTACGCGGTCGCCGCGATCCGGGACGCCTGCCGTCAGGTGATCACCTCGCTGGGGGAGACCCGGGACAAGGGCCTCTCCGACGAGGACGCGGTGCGCAAGCAGGCGATGGCCTCGGCCGAGACGCTGCACGAGACGGCCGACCGGCTGCTCGCCGACTCGGCGTACGACGTGGTCTGGATCGAGCGCAACGACCGGTACGGGCCGGGTACGGCCTCGCTGCGGGTGGCTCCGATGAGCGTCTCCGGGCTGCTCCGGGAGAACCTCTACAAGGAGCGCTCGGTCGTGCTCACCTCGGCCACCCTCAAGCTGGGCGGCGACTTCAACGGGGTGGCCGCCTCGGTGGGCCTGCCGGTCGAGGGCCGGCTGCCGGACGTCCGTTCGGACGCCGAGCCGGCCCGCGCGGAGGGCGAGCACGCCCCGCCGTACTGGCGCGGGCTGGACGTCGGATCGCCGTTCTCCTACCCCAAGCAGGGCATCCTCTACGTCGCCAAGCACCTGCCGGAGCCGGGCCGTGAGCCGGAGCGGCCGCAGATGATGGACGAGCTGGCCGACCTGATCAGCGCGGCCGGCGGTCGCACGCTGGGCCTGTTCTCCTCGATGCGGGCCGCCCAGAAGGCCGCCGAACAGCTGCGCGAGCAGCTGGACTTCCCGATCCTGCTGCAGGGCGAGGACACCCTGGGCGAGCTGATCCGGGCCTTCGCGAGCGACCCGGAGACCTGCCTGTTCGGCACCCTCTCGCTCTGGCAGGGCGTCGATGTGCCGGGCTCGGCGTGCCAGTTGGTGGTGATGGACCGGATCCCGTTCCCGCGTCCGGACGATCCGCTGATGAGTGCCCGGCAGAAGGCGGTCGAGGAGGCCGGCGGCAACGGGTTCATGGCGGTGGCGGCCACCCACGCGGCGCTGCTGATGGCGCAGGGCGCGGGCCGGCTGGTGCGGGCCGCGGACGACCGGGGCGTGGTCGCGGTGCTCGACTCGCGACTGGCGACCAAGCGCTACGGCGGCTTCTTCCGATCCTCGATGCCGGACTTCTGGTACACCACCGATCGCAACCAGGTGCGCCGCTCGCTGGCCGCGATCGCGCAGAGCGCGCCGCCGCCACGGCCGGTGGCCAAGCGCGGCTGAGGCCCGCCCGGACACGGGGCGTCCCCCGGTGCCAGGGGCATCGGGGGACGCGGCGGCCCGCGCTCAGAGCCGGCGCATGACCGCGACGACCTTGCCCAGGATGGTCGCGTTGTCGCCGGGGATCGGTTCGTACGCGGGGTTGTGCGGCATCAGCCAGATCCGGCCGTCCTCGCGCCGCAGCTGCTTGACTGTGGCCTCGCCGTCGATCATCGCCGCGACGACATCGCCGTTCTCGGCGACCGGCTGGCGGCGCACGGTGACCCAGTCGCCGTCGCAGATCGCCATCTCGATCATCGAGTCGCCGTGCACGGTGAGCGCGAACAGCTCGCCCTCGCCGACCAGCTGACGCGGCAGCGGGAAGACGTCCTCGACCGTCTGCTCGGCCAGGATCGGCCCGCCGGCGGCGATCCGGCCGACCAGCGGGACGTACGAGGTGGACGGCCGGCCCGCCGCCTCGGCGGTGTTCGGCCGGCTGACCTCGACCCCGCGCACCTCGTAGGCGCGCGGCCGGTGCGGGTCGCGGCGCAGGAAGCCCTTGCGCTCCAGGGCCATCAGCTGGTGGGCCACCGATGAGGTGGAGGAGAGCCCGACCGCCTGGCCGATCTCCCGCATGCTCGGCGGATAGCCGCGGCGCTGGACGGAGTCCCGGATCACCTCGATGACCCGGCGCTGGCGCTCGGTCAGGCCGGCCTCGTCGGTGCGGATGCCGGGCGGGCGGCCGGGCAACGCCCGGGTCTGACCGTTCGGCAGACCGAGCGGGACGTCCTGGACGGAGGCGTGCTCGACCGGCTGGTCCGGGAGGTAGCCCGGCGCGGCGGTGGGGCGGTGGCTGTCGCTGCGATCCATGCTCTGGTCCATGCTCTGCTGGTCCAACGCGGGCCGCCCGGCGAGCTGCGGGGAGCGGTCCTGCACCGGGATGGTGTGGGTGTCGGCGGCGCTGTTCTGGACGATGGTGGTCGTGCTGCTGGTGGTCTTTACCGTGGTCACGGCGGCCCCTCTCGACGGGCGGTCTCCCATGTCCAGCCCAACGGCAGCACCTATCGAAAGGTTGCGCCAAACACACGTTCGAGTGAATTATCGAGGAGTCGGCTGACTCGATCAAGACTTTGGGTGTATGTCGGTCAAATGTTCGATAGACCTCATTCTAGAGGTGGTCCGGGACGGATTTCCCACCGCGTCGCCGAGGCTACGCCCAGTAGCTGAACGCGGGCGTGTCTTGCCGCGACAGGGGCCTAGATCTAGTGGTTACATAGGTGCCCGCGGCCCACAGGTTGTGGTCCCCCGGGATTCGATCATGAGTGTCGTCGCCTAGACTTGGTGCCGCCCCCGAGGTCGACCCGCCTTTACCGGCGCCGTCCGGCCTCGTCGGAACCTGCCAGAACCCGTCTGATATCCGTCAGAACCCCCGCCAGGAAGGGAGTCGTCGCGTGCACTGCCCCTTCTGCCGGCACTCCGACAGCCGTGTGGTCGACAGTCGCACCACCGACGACGGCAGCTCGATCCGACGCCGCCGCCAGTGTCCCGACTGCGGTCGCCGCTTCAGCACGGTGGAGACCGCCGCGCTGATGGTGATCAAGCGCAGCGGGGTGACCGAGCCGTTCAGTCGGGAGAAGGTGATCTCCGGAGTCCGCAAGGCCTGCCAGGGCCGGCCGGTCACCGAGGACGCGCTGGCCCAGCTCGGGCAGCGGGTCGAGGAGTGCGTGCGGGCCAGCGGCAGCGCGGAACTCTCCACCCACGACGTGGGCCTGGCCATACTCGGCCCGCTCAGGGACCTGGACGTCGTCGCCTACCTCCGGTTCGCGTCGGTCTACCAGGCGTACGACGGGCTGGCGGACTTCGAGGCCGCCATCGCCGAACTGCGCGGTGCCGAGCAGGCCTCCGCCGGGGCGGGAGACGACGCCGCCCCGATCGCCGTCGCGAACCCCTAGGGCGGCAGCACTCCCGACCGCCCAGGTCGACGCGTGCCCGAAAACGGCACACAAACCATGACAAACACGTGCGAACCGGCCGGCGTCCCCGGCCTGCCCGCACTTCAGGAGAAGCGAAGAGCAGCAGTGCTCCGGACGGCCCGGGCCGCCGGAACGAAACGGGGCACTCAGGGCGTTTGCCCAGGAGGAGGAGAAGCAGTGACAGACACGACGAGCGGTTCCGCACGCGGGTCGAAGTCCGAGAAGGCGGCGAAGGGGGCCGGTAAGGCTCCCAAGGGCGGCCTGCGGATCGAGCGCATCTACACCACTCCTGGCGTCCATCCCTACGACGAGGTCAGCTGGGAGCGGCGCGACGTCGTCATGACCAACTGGCGGGACGGCTCGATCAACTTCGAGCAGCGCGGCGTCGAGTTCCCCGACTTCTGGTCGGTGAACGCGGTGAACATCGTCACCAGCAAGTACTTCCGCGGCGCGGTGGGCACCCCGCAGCGCGAGTGGAGCCTCAAGCAGATCATCGACCGCGTGGTGCTCACCTACCGCGCCGCCGGTGAGAAGAACGGTTACTTCGCCTCGCCCGCCGACGCCGAGGTCTTCGAGCACGAGCTGACCCACGCCCTCCTCCACCAGGTGTTCAGCTTCAACTCCCCGGTCTGGTTCAACGTCGGCACCAGCCAGCCGCAGCAGGTCAGCGCGTGCTTCATCTTGTCCGTCGACGACTCCATGGAGTCGATCCTCGACTGGTACAAGGAAGAGGGCATGATCTTCAAGGGTGGCTCGGGCGCCGGCCTGAACCTCTCCCGGATCCGTTCCAGCAAGGAGCTGCTCTCCTCCGGCGGCAACGCCTCCGGCCCGGTCTCCTTCATGCGCGGTGCCGACGCCTCGGCCGGCACCATCAAGTCCGGCGGTGCCACCCGCCGGGCGGCCAAGATGGTCGTCCTGGACGTGGACCACCCGGACGTCGAGGCCTTCATCGAGACCAAGGTGAAGGAGGAGGAGAAGATCCGCGCGCTGCGCGACGCGGGCTTCGACATGGACCTCGGCGGGGACGACATCACCTCCGTCCAGTACCAGAACGCCAACAACTCGGTCCGGGTCTCGGACGAGTTCATGACGGCGGTCGAGAACGGCACCGAGTTCGGCCTGCGCGCCCGGATGACCGGCGAGGTCATCGAGACCGTCGACGCGAAGAAGCTGTTCCGCAAGATGGCCGAGGCCGCCTGGGCCTGCGCCGACCCGGGCATCCAGTACGACTCCACGATCAACCACTGGCACACCTGCCCGGAGTCGGGTCGGATCACCGCGTCCAACCCCTGCTCCGAGTACATGCACCTGGACAACTCCAGCTGCAACCTGGCCTCGCTGAACCTGATGAAGTTCCTCCGCGACGACGACTCCTTCGACGCGGTCACCTTCGCCAAGGTGGTCGAGCTGGTCATCACCGCGATGGACATCTCGATCTGCTTCGCCGACTTCCCGACCGAGAAGATCGGCGAGACCACCCGCGCCTACCGCCAGCTGGGCATCGGTTACGCCAACCTCGGCGCGCTGCTGATGGCCACCGGCCACGCCTACGACTCCGACGGCGGCCGCGCCCTCGCCGGCGCGATCACCTCGCTGATGACCGGCACCGCCTACCGCCGCGGCGCCGAGCTGGCCGGCGTGGTGGGCCCGTACGACGGCTACGCCCGCAACGCCGCCCCGCACCAGCGGGTCATGAAGCAGCACGCGGACGCCAACGCCACCGCGGTCCCGGTGGACGACCTGGACGCCCCGGTCTGGGCCGCCGCCACCGAGACCTGGCAGGACGTGCTCCGGCTCGGCGCGCAGAACGGCTTCCGCAACGCCCAGGCCTCGGTGCTCGCCCCGACCGGGACCATCGGCCTGATGATGGACTGCGACACCACCGGGGTCGAGCCGGACCTGGCGCTGGTCAAGTTCAAGAAGCTGGTCGGCGGCGGCTCGATGCAGATCGTCAACAACACCGTGCCGCGCGCCCTCAAGCGCCTGGGCTACCACGGCGAGTCGGTCGAGGCGATCGTCGCCCACATCGCCGAGCACGGCAACGTGATCGACGCCCCGGGCCTGCGACCCGAGCACTACGAGGTCTTCGACTGCGCGATGGGCGAGCGCTCCATCTCGCCGATGGGCCACGTGCGGATGATGTCGGCGATCCAGCCCTGGATCTCCGGCGCGATCTCCAAGACGGTGAACATGCCGGAGGCCGCCACCGTCGAGGAGGTCGAGGAGATCTACTTCGAGGCGTGGAAGCTCGGCGTCAAGGCGCTGGCCATCTACCGCGACAACTGCAAGGTCGGCCAGCCGCTCTCGGCCAAGACCAAGACCCCGGCGGCCGGCACCACGGTCGAGCCGGCCGCGGAGAAGGCGGTCGAGAAGGTCGTCGAGTACCGCCCGGTCCGCAAGCGCCTGCCGAAGGGCCGCCCGGGCATCACCACCTCCTTCACGGTGGGTGGCGCCGAGGGCTACATGACCGCCAACTCCTACCCGGACGACGGCCTGGGCGAGGTCTTCCTGAAGATGTCCAAGCAGGGCTCGACCCTCGCGGGCATGATGGACGCCTTCTCCATCGCGGTCTCGGTCGGCATGCAGTACGGCGTGCCGCTGGAGACCTACGTGGCGAAGTTCACCAACATGCGCTTCGAACCGGCCGGCCTGACCGACGACCCGGACGTGCGGATGGCCCAGTCGATCGTCGACTACATCTTCCGCCGCCTGGCGCTGGACTTCCTGCCCTTCGAGACCCGCTCCGCGCTGGGCATCCACTCCGTCGAGGAGCGCCAGCGGCACCTGGAGACCGGCTCCTACGAGCCGCTGGATGCCGAGGACGTGGACGTCGAGGGTCTGGCACAGTCGGCGCCGCGGACCGTCGAGCCGACCCGGGCGGCGGCGCCCAAGCCGGCGGTGGCCCAGCCGCACAGCTCGACCGAGCTGCTGGAGATCCAGCTCGGCCTGAACGCCGACGCCCCGCTCTGCTTCTCCTGCGGCACCAAGATGCGCCGCGCGGGCAGCTGCTACCTCTGCGAGGGCTGCGGTTCCACCAGCGGCTGCAGCTGACACACCGTTCGAAGGGCGCCGACCGACGGTCGGCGCCCTTCGGCGTGCCCGGGCGTCAACTCGCCGCTTGAGCGGTGGATCTGGCTCGATATGATCAGTTGACCGCGTGAACTGTTCATCATCTCCCGGCAGCGGGAGGCCGGTGCGCTGTCGCCCGCCCTGACCTGGCCGCCCCGCACCAGAGGACCAGCCGATGACCGCTCGCTCCCGTCTGTTCGGCAGACCGGCGACGCTGCCCGTCGTCCTGGCGGCCGTCGTCGTCGCGGCCGGCGCCGCCTGCGCCGCGGCCGCGGCCGCCCCGCCCGCCGACCGGGGAGCGGTGGGGGCCTGGGCCGCGCTGGCGGCGCTGGCCTGCTGCCTGCCCGCCGTCGTCGCGGTCGCCCAGCGGGCGCGGATCCACCGGCTCACCGTCGAACTGGACCGCGGCCGGGCCCAGGTCGAGAGCGAACGGGCCGCGGTGCGGCGGGCCGAGGCGGACACCACCGCCGCGCTGGCCGAGGCGCGGAACTCCCGGGTCCGGGCCAACACCGCGCGCACCGACGCCGAGGCGGCCCGGGTCGAGCTGCTGGCCGCCCGCGCGGACACCGTCGAGGCCCGTTCGGAGGCCGCCGCCGCCCGGGCCGCGGCCGACGACGAGCGGGCCGAACTCGCCCGGCTGGCTCGGGAGACCATCCCCGAGGTGGTCCGCCGGCTGCGGGCCGGCGCCTCGGTGGAGACCGTGCTGGTGGACCACCGGCAGACCGCGCACGAGGACCTGCTGGAGCTGCTGGCCCGGGAGGTCGCGCACGGCGAGCGGCAGCGCGCCGCCGCACTGGCGGTCTGCGCGACCGCGGCCGGCCGGGTGCAGGCGCTGGCCACCAGCATGCACGCGGAGCTGCGCGAGATGCAGCACCAGCACGGCGAGGAGGTGCTCGGCGACCTGCTCCGGCTGGACCACAGCACCGCCCAGGCGGGCCGGCTGGCCGACAGCATCGCGGTGCTCACCGGCGCCCGCAGCGGACGCCGGTGGGGCCGGCCGATCCCGGTGGAGAGCGTGCTGCGCGGCGCGCTCGGCCGGATCGGCGCCTACCAGCGGATCCGGCTGCACTCCGCCTCGACGGCCGCGGTGGCCGGCTACGCGGCCGAGGGCGTGATGCACGCGCTGGCCGAACTCCTGGACAACGCCGCCAACTTCTCCGCCCCGCCGGCCGAGGTGCACGTCTACGTCGAGGAGTTGAACGCCGGGCTGGCGATCACCGTCGAGGACAGCGGCCTCGGGCTCTCCGAGATGTGGCAGCGCCGGGCCGAACAGGCCGTCTCCGGCGAGCCGTTGGACCTGACCACGCTCTCCGCCGGCACCCGGCTGGGTTTTGCGGTGGTCGGCGCGCTGGCCCGCAAGCACGGCCTGTCGATCTCGTTCCGGCCCTCCGCGCGCGGCGGCACCGGTGTGGTGATGCTCGTTCCGGTGCAGCTGGTCACCCGGCCCGCCCCCGCGCCGCCCGAGCCCTCCCGCACCGCCGCGCTGCCCGCCACCTCGCCGGCCGCGCTGCCCGGCACGTCGCCGGCCGCGCTGTCCGCCGCACCGTCGCCCGCGCTGCCCGCCGCGCCCGCGCCGGTGCGCTCCGACGGTGGCCTGCCCCGGCGTCGCCGCGGCCAGACCCTGGCGGCCGCCGCGCACGCCGCCGCCGTGATGTCGGACCCGCGGCCCCGGCTGTCCGAGACGGCCACCCGGTTCGGCGCCTTCCGGCAGGCCGTCCGGGGGCCGCAGCCCGACCAGCCCCGTCCCGCCCAGCCCACTCCGACCCCGTCCCGTCCCGCTCCGACCGCCGATTTCCCGAAGGACGACGCCTGATGAGCAGCACCACCGACCGCGACCTCGACTGGTTGCTGGAGAACCTGGTGGCGAACACGCCGGGCGCCCGGCACGCCCTGGTGCTCTCCGCCGACGGCCTCAAGCTCTGCCACAGCGCCGGGCTGAGCGTCGATCAGGCCGACCAGCTGGCCGCCATCGCCTCGGGCATCCAGAGCCTCTCGCACGGAGCCTCGATCGAGTTCGGTGACGGCAGCGGCGGGGTCCGGCAGTCGATGACCGAGTTCCACGGCGGGATCCTGTGCATAGTGGAGGCGGGTGCCGGCGCCCACCTGGCGGTGGTCACCGAGGAGTCCGCCGACGTCGGCGTGGTCGGCCACAACATGCACGGGCTGGTCGAGCAGATCGGCACCTTCCTCAGCGCCCCGCCGCGCGGGACCGACGCCCCCGCTCCCGCGGACGCCCCCGCGACGGCATGACGAGCCCCCGGCACCCCGGTCCGGACGACGGTCCGGACCGGCTCTACACGCTGACCGGCGGCCGCAGCCGGCCCCCGGAGCACCCGTTCGACGTGGTGACCCTGATCGTCGCGGAGAGCGAGCCGCTGCCCGGCATGCAGTCCGAGCACGCCCGGATCCTGCGCCTGTGCGAGCGGCCGACCGCGGTGGTGGAGCTGGCGGCCGAGCTGGCGCTGCCGATCAGCATCGTCAGGATCCTGCTGGGCGATCTGCTGGAGGCGGGTCGGATCAGCGCCCGCCACCCGCGGTTCCTCCCCGCCACGGCCCAGTTGCCCGACCTCGACACGCTGAAGCAGGTGCTCCATGGACTCCAGCAGCTCTGACCGCGGCGCCCGCACGCCGCTGCGGAGCACCGCCGACGACGCGCTGAAGATCGTCGTGGTCGGCGGGTTCGGCGCCGGCAAGACCACCCTGGTGGGTTCGGTCAGCGAGATCCGGCCGCTGAACACCGAGGAGGTGATGACCCGGGCCGGCATCGGGGTGGACGATCCGTCCGCGGTCCGCGAGAAGCGCTCGACCACGGTGGCCTTCGACTTCGGCCGGATCACGCTCTCCGAGCGGAGCGTGCTCTACCTGTTCGGCGCGCCCGGGCAGGAACGCTTCTGGTTCCTCTGGGACCGGCTCTTCACCGGCGCGCTCGGCGCGGTGGTGCTGCTGGACACCCGGCGGCTGGACGAGTCCTGGTACGCGATCGACCGGCTGGAGCAGCACGGCACGCCGTTCGTGGTCGCCCGCAACAACTTCGAGCCGCCGCGGCACAGCCTGGAGGAGGTCCGCGCGGCGCTGGACCTGGCGCCGGAGGTCCCGCTGGTGGACTGCGACGCGCGCGACCGGGAGTCCAGCAAGCGGGTGCTGATCACCCTGGTCCGCCACCTGCACGACCGGGCCGAGGGGGGGGGGGGGGGGGGGGGTGGGGACGGGGCACCCCGGACGGCGCCGACGGGGGAGGGGGGGGAAGGGAGGTGTGTGTGGGCAATCCGCGTGCCTCCCCCACTGGCC
>NZ_JBVHLF010000063.1:0-6305 GCF_055559155.1 Kitasatospora sp. NPDC024654 | reverse complement strand
TCCCACCCAGTCTCCCCGTCCGTCCGCCGCCCCCCCCCCCCCTCCCCCCCCCCCCCCCCCCCCCCCCCCCCCCCCCCCCCCCCCCCCCCCCCCCCTCCCCGCCGCCCCCTCCGGCCCTGCCGCCCGGGCCCGGGGAGAACAGGAGTACGTCTCGTGACCGACCCGGCGCCCACCCCGCCGCCGTCCTGCCCGGCCCACCGCGAGGCGGCCGCGCTGTACGGCCCGCGGTTCCAGACCGATCCCGCCCAGCTCTACCGCGAACTGCGCGCCGAGCACGGCCCGGTGGCGCCGGTCGAGCTGCCCGGCGGCGTGCCGGCCTGGCTGGTCCTCGGCTACCGCGAGCTGCAGCTGGTGACCAGCCAGCCCCAGCTGTTCGGCCGCGACTCCAGCCGCTGGAACGCCTGGCCGACCATCCCCGAGGACTGGCCGCTGCGGCCGATGATGGCGCCGGCGCCGTCGATCCTCTACGCCGAGGGAGCCGAGCACCGGCGGCGGTCGGCCGCGGTCACCGACGCGCTGGCCGCGGTCGACCCGTACGAGCTGCGGACCCGCTGCGAGGAACTGGCGGACCGGCTGATCGACGAGTTCGCCGGCCGCGGCGAGGCCGACCTGGTCGCCGAGTACGCACAACGGCTGCCACTGCTGGTGCTCTGCTGGATGCTCGGCCTGGACGCCGACCAGACCCCGCTGCTGATCAGCGGGATGCTGGAGATGCTGGACGGCGGGCCCACCGCGCAGCGCGGCGCGCAGCGGCTGCTGACCGTGATGTCGGAGCTGGTCGAGGCCAAGCGGCAGCGCGCGGGTGCCGACCTCACCTCCCGGCTGCTGGTCCACCCGGCCGGACTGACCGACGAGGAGGTCATGCGCGACCTGCGGGTGGTGCTGATCGCCGGCCACCAGCCGACCGCCAACTGGATCGGCAACACGCTGCGGCTGATGCTCACCGACGACCGCTTCGCGGCCTCGCTCTCCGGCGGCCGGCGCAGCATCGCCCAGGCGCTCGGCGAGGCGCTCTGGGAGGACACCCCGACCCAGAACTTCGCCGGCCGCTGGGCCGTCCGGGACACCCTGCTCGGCGATCGGCAGATCGCCGAGGGCGACCTGCTGCTGCTCGGATTCGCCGCCGCCAACACGGACCCGGCGGTCCGGCCGACGGGCGGCGCGCCGGCCGAGGGCAACCGCGCGTACCTGAGCTTCTCGCACGGGGAGCACCGCTGCCCGTTCCCGGCCCAGGAGGCGGCCGAGGTGATCGCCGGCACCGCGATCGAGGTGCTCCTGGACCGGCTGCCCGACCTGCGGCTGGCGGTCGCCGAGCACGCCCTGGTCTGGCGGCCGTCGCCCTGGGTGCGGGCGCTGGTGGCGCTGCCGGTCTCCTTCACGCCCGGCCATCTGGTCGGTCCCGCCGCGTACTCCTAGGAGCTGTCGGATGAGCACACCGCCCACCCCCGAACCGTTGCGCCTCGACCCGCTCGCCCGCGACGGCGCGGCCGAGGGCGCCCTGCTCCGGGCCGCCGGCCCGGTGGCCGCGGTGCTGCTCCCGGGCGGCGTGCCCGCCTGGGCGGTCACCCGACACGCCGTCGCCCGGGAACTGCTGACGGACCACCGGTTGGTCAAGGACGCCCGGCACTGGGCCGCCTACCAGCGCGGGGAGGTGCCGAGCGACTGGCCGCTGATCGGGCTCGCGGTGCCCGGGCCGAGCATGGTCACCACCGACGGGGAGGAGCACCGGCGGCTGCGTGCCCTGGTCGCGCAGGCCTTCACGCCGCGCCGGGTGGAGCTGCTGCGCCCCCGGGTCGAGGCGGTCACCGCCGGCCTGCTCGACGCGCTGGCCGCGGGCGAGCCGGAGGTGGACCTGAAGACCGCCTTCGCCTTCCCGCTGCCGATGACGGTGATCGGCTCGCTGCTCGGGGTGGACGAGGCCGACCACGGCTACCTGCGGGAGCTCTACGAGCGGTTCTTCGGCAGCGTCCCCGACCCGGCCGGGATCCAGGCCACCATCGCCGCCCTGAACGCCTTCGTCGGCGACCTGGTCCGGCAGCGCCGGGAGCGCCCGGGCGATGACCTGACCAGCGCGCTGCTCGCCGCCGACGTGGCGGGGAGCGAGCTGACCGACCAGGAGGCCGCGGCCACCCTTCGGGTGATGATCGCGGCCGGGCACGAGACCACGGTCAACCTGATCAGCAACGCGGTGCGGGCGCTGCTCGGCCACCCCGACCAGCTGGCGCTGGTCCTGGCCGGGGAGGTGCCGTGGTCCGCGGTGGTCGAGGAGTCGCTCCGCTGGACGCCGCCCACCACCAACTTCCTGTTCCGGTTCGCCAGCGAGCCGATCGAGGTGGGCGCGGTGGTGGTGCCGGCCGGCGATCCGGTGCTGATCTCGTACCACGCGATCGGCCGGGATCCGCTGCGGCACGGCGACACGGCCGAGTTGTTCGACGTCACCCGTGAGCCGAGCCGGCACCTCTCGTTCGGCCACGGTCCGCACGTCTGCCCGGGCGCTCCGCTGGCCCGGCTGGAGGCCCAGGTGGCGTTGCCCGCGTTGTTCGAGCGGTTCCCACGGCTGGCCCTCGCGGTGCCGGACGCCGAACTGCGTTCCAGCGCCTCGGTGGTGGTCAACAGTCTGCGGGAACTGCCGGTCCGGCTGCGCTGACGGCCCGGGCCCGGGGAGAATCCGCGGACCGTTCTCTTGGCGCCGGATGGCCGGTGGGTTAACGTCTTCAATCCAGACGCCCTGCCCGACTTCCTGTTCACGATCTCCGGTACAGCGCGACGCCCCGCCGTTCGCCCCAGGCCGCAGGAGAGCGCCTTGACCGTCAGGATGAGTGCCAGGTTACGTGATCGACTGCTGGTGGTCCCCGCGCTGCTGGGCCTCGTGCTCGCCGCCGGCTGCTCCAACAGCTCCGGCGGCGGTGGCAGCGCGAGCGGGGTGCCGACGCTCACCGGGAGCTGCGCCAAGTACCAGCTCTACGCCGGGCACGCGGGCACCAAGGTGACGATGTTCGCCTCGATCCTCAGCCCCGAGTCGGACTCGCTGGAGAAGTCCTGGGCCGAGTTCAGTTCTTGTACGGGCATCACCATCTCCTACGAGGGCTCCAACGACTTCGAGTCACAGCTCCCGGTGCGGGTCTCCGGCGGCAACGCGCCCGACCTCGCGATCATCCCGCAGCCCGGACTGCTGGCCCAGATGGTCAAGACCGGGAAGGTCGTCAAACCGCCGGCCCAGACCGTGCGGAACGAGAACAGTTGGAGCCCGGCCTGGAAGGCCTACGGCTCGGTCGACGGCGTCTTCTACGCGGCGCCGATGAGCGCCAACATGAAGTCACTGGTCTGGTACTCGCCCAAGGCCTTCGCGCAGGCGGGCTACCAGGTGCCGACGACCTGGTCCGACCTGATGGCACTGAGCGACAGGATCGCCAGGGCCGGTGCGGCCGACGGCAGCAAGCCGTGGTGCGGCGGGATCGGCTCGGGCACCGCCACCGGCTGGCCGGCCACCGACTGGCTGGAGGAGGTCGTCCTCGGCAGCTACGGCGGTGACGTCTACGACCAGTGGGTCAGTCACCAGGTGAAGTTCAGCGACCCGAAGATCATCTCGGCGATGCAGACGGTGGCCGGCTGGATGCAGAACCCGGCCTGGGTCAACGGCGGCATCGGCGACGTCAGGTCGATCGCCACCACGACCTTCCAGGACGCCGGCGCGCCGATCCTCACCGGCAAGTGCTGGATGCTGCAACAGGCTTCGTTCTACGAGGCGCAGTGGCCCAAGGGCACCACGGTCGGCCCGAACGGTGACGTCTACGCCTTCCACCTGCCCGCGGTGAACCCCGCGATCCCCGACCCGGTCGAGGGCGGTGGCGAGTTCGTCACGGCGTTCTCCAGCCGGCCCGAGGTGCAGGCGGTGCAGGACTACCTGTCCACCGCGGACTGGGCGAACAGTCGGGTGAAGGTCGCGCCGGGCTGGGTCTCGGCCAACCAGGGCGTCGACAGGAGCCTCTACACCGACCCGATCGACCAGCTGTCGGCGGCGGCCCTGACCGATCCGAAGGCCACCTTCCGCTTCGACGCCTCGGACATGATGCCCGCCGCCGTCGGCTCCGGGCAGGAGTGGAAGTCGCTCACCGCCTGGTTCGCGCAGGGGGAGTCGATCAAGCAGGTGGCCAAGGACATCGACGCGTCCTGGCCGCAGTAGGTCCGGTCCGGTCCCCGTTCCCCGCCCGCCGTAGGAAGGACAGCCGCCGCATGCCGGTCACCGGATCCCAGCTCGTCGCCTCCGCCTGGAACGACGCCGCGATCAAGCTGGGCAACAGTGCCGGCGCCATCGCCGGCTTCCTGGGCATCCTGCTGGTGGTCTTCTTCGCCGCCGGCCGGGCCACCGGACGGTTCGGACGCCCGCTGGCCATCGTGGTGTTCCTCGGCCCGGCGCTGCTGCTGCTCGTGGTCGGGCTGGTGGCGCCGCTGGTCCGCACGGTCTATCTGAGCCTCTTCAACGACGACAGCAGCCACTTCGTCGGCGGTCGCAACTACGGTTGGGCGCTGACCACCGACACCATCCACCAGGTGCTGCTCAACACCCTGCTGTGGCTGGTGGTCGCCCCGCTGGCGGCCACCGCGCTGGGCCTGGTGCTGGCCCTGCTGGTCGAGCGGATGCGGTGGCAGTCGCTCTACAAGTCGCTGATCTTCATGCCGATGGCGGTCTCGCTGGTCGGCGCCAGCATCATCTGGAAGTTCGTCTACGAGACCCGGGACACCGGCCAGCCGCAGGTCGGCCTGCTCAGCCAACTGGCGGTCTGGCTGGGCTGGAAGAACCCGCCGAACTGGATCCTCTCGCACCCGCTGAACGACTTCCTGCTGATGGTGGTGATGGTCTGGGTGCAGACCGGGTTCGCCATGGTGGTGCTCTCCGCGGCGATCAAGGCGATCCCGGACGAGGTGACCGAGGCGGCCCGGCTGGACGGCGCCCGGGGGCTGCGGCTGTTCTGGTACGTCACGGTGCCGATGATCCGCACCACGCTGGTGGTGGTGCTGACCACCGTCATGATCGTCACGCTGAAGGCCTTCGACATCGTCCGCACCATGACCGGGGGGAACTTCGGCACCCAGGTGCTGGCCAACGAGATGTACTCGCAGTCCTTCGTGGAGTTCAACGTCGGCCGGGGCAGCGCGCTCGCGGTGATCCTCTTCCTCGCGGTGCTTCCGCTGGTCGCCTACAACATCGTCCAGTTGCGCAGGGAGCGGGCCACCAGATGACCAGTCAGCCAGCGCTCGGGTCACGTCCGTCGCCCGCCGTCAAGGCGGTCCGGCGTTCCTTCAGCGGACCGCTCGGCTCGCTCTTCGTCATCGTGGTGACCGTGCTCTGGACGATCCCCACCCTCGGCCTGCTGGCCACCTCGCTTCGGCCGCAGCAGGACGTCGCGAACAGCGGCTGGTGGACCGTCTTCAGCCACCCGGACCTGATCCTCTCCAACTACCACACGGTGCTGTTCGAGGGCGGTTTCGGGGTCAGCGGCGGACTGATGCCGTACCTGGTCAACTCGCTCGCGATCAGTGTGCCGGCCACGGTCTTCCCGCTGGTACTGGCGGCGATGGCCGCGTACGCGCTGGCCTGGGTCCGGTTCCGGGGCAGTGACACGCTCTTCTTCCTGATCTTCGCGCTGCAGGTGGTGCCGCTGCAGATGGCGCTGATCCCGCTGCTCCAGCTGTTCTCCGGAGGCGCCCACCTCGGCTCGGTCACGATCCTGCCCTCCTTCGACCTGAGCGGGACCTACGCGCCGGTCTGGCTGGCGCACACCATGTTCGCGCTGCCGCTGGCGGTCTTCCTGCTGCACAACTTCATCTCCCAGCTGCCCCGGGACCTGATGGAGGCGGCGATCGTGGACGGTGCCTCGCACTTCAAGATCTTCCGGTCGATCGTGCTGCCGCTCTGCGCCCCCGCGCTGGCCTCCTTCGCGATCTTCCAGTTCCTCTGGGTCTGGAACGACCTGTTGGTGGCGCTGACCTTCGCCGGCGGCACCCCGGAGGTCGCGCCGCTCACGGTCCGGCTGGCCCAGCTCTCCGGCTCCTTCGGCGACCACTGGGAGCTGCTCACCGCCGGGGCGTTCCTGTCGATCATCATTCCGTTGATCGTCTTCTTCAGCCTGCAGCGGTACTTCGTGCGCGGGCTGCTCGCGGGGTCGGTCAAGGGCTGAACCGGCTGGTACGCCCGGGCCGCCCGGGTCACTAGTGCTGCTCCGCGTTAATTCGTGGAGGGGTGTTGATCAAGTGGCCGGGCCGCCGAGGTAGAGGCCGCAGGCACAGTCGAAGCAGTCCTCGGG
>NZ_JBVHLF010000062.1:0-45235 GCF_055559155.1 Kitasatospora sp. NPDC024654 | reverse complement strand
CCGCAGTCCACCGGGCCCGTGGAACCCGGCGTCACCGGCACGACAGCCGACGCGCAGTCCTACCCGACACCGCCCCGGGAACGGACCAACGCGACGTCACAGGCATGAGATCAACCGGCCGCTGCCGTGAAACAACGAGGCTGGTCCTGGACATCGACGCGACCCCGGTCAACTGCCACTCCGAGAAGGAACAGGCGGCCGCGGCCTACAAACGCGGCTTCGCCGGCCGCAGTGGGCTGGAACGCGGCTGCATCTTTCATTCGGATCGTGGCAGCTAGACACATCAAATGAACTCCGCAACTGGGGGCGTAAGTTGAAGATAAGGCGTCGATAGGGCGAGCCGTCTCCTGTTATGGTAAGGCCGCCGCCGCCGAGATCTCCTTCGTCTTCCTGAAGCAGGAGAGCGGCACTCGAGCGTGGCCGGACCACGCCGCCGAACACGCTTGGGTGTTCGCATTCGTTGCGTCCTTCTATATCCGAAGGTGCCTGCGCAAGTACCCCGGGTGGGGCTGCCTCACGCCGCTCGGGATCTGACAGTGACACCATCGGGATCACGCCCTCGCAGCGCAAACGGATAGTGTCCAACCGCAGGGTGGAACTTCAGGCTCTACGATCACTGGAAGTGTTCAGGAAAACTGATGGCTTCTCAGAATTAGTGATGCACTTTCGCTGTCTATTGAAAAGGCCTCTGGCAGGACTTGACGGCCACACGAGGGCATCGCAGGATGCGAGAAGCATCGAGCTGGGCACCGACATCGCACTGTCACCACCCTGGTCCTCATGCTCAGGCACGGGCCTGCTACCCGCGATGGCCACCTGCCCGAACGCTGGAGATCCTCCCATGACCGAGAACACCGGAACCGTCGCCGAACTCCCCCTGGGGCAGGGCGATGCGAATCCAGGCCGAAACGCCGTGATTGTCTCTGCCGGCTGCGTAACAACGTTGGGCCGCAGGGCGGAGGGCTTCGACAAGACCTCCCGAGTCGGCCTGTGTCTCGCTGAAGTTCGGTGGCCTGCACCAGAACAACGTCGCGTGCGCGGCCCAAGGCTTCGATGCGGCCGAGGGTATCGGCTGGGCCTGTCCAACAGAGCACTTGTCGACCCGCGGGGAGAGGCAAGGGCACCCATCGAACAACTGGGACGGGGCTCTGCAGCAACGTGATGTGTGACGGACAGCAACTTAGCACTAGCCGAGCCAGTCATGATGGACGTGACCGTACTGGAAGTGTGCGCGTTGCGTGGGAACCTGAGTGATGAGCTCTTGAGCGCCGATTGTGACGGCACCGAGCACTTCACGCTCGTCGGTCTCACTGTGCCACAGCCGTGGGGTGATCGACATGATGTCCTGGTACTGTCACCCGCTTTGTTCAAACACGGATGTGACGTCCCCGGAGTGGACTGGTGAATCAGGCCCGGGAATGTGTGGCCGCTTCTTCCGCATGTGAGACATCGCAATGACCGCTAGTGGCGCCGTGGTGCACACCTGAATGCGCCGTTCCCCGCATCGCATCCGAAGGTACCTATGGAACTGGATTCAAAGCTACTAGACGCCCCACCGGGCCGTGGCCCGGTGGGCACGCTCGCCCTTCTGCTGCGCGAGGCGCGGGGCAGGCTAGCGCTCGCCACGCTGGTATTCGCAGTGAAAAATAGCCCCACCTGGCTGTTTCCGCTAGTCACCGCAAACCTGATCGACATCGTCATCCAGCACCGGCCGATGACCGACCTATTGGCCAGCGCCGCCGTACTGCTAACGGTCCTCGCACTCAATCTGCCATTCCATCTGCTGTACGTGCACTGGATGTACGGAACAATTCGGCAGGTGGGATCCCGCCTCCGCGCGGCCCTTTGTACGCGGCTCCAACAGCTTTCTATCGGCTATCACACCGAGATGAGCGCAGGCGTCCTGCAAACCAAGATAATCGGCGATGTCGACAGCGTTGAGCAGGCCCTGCGGCAGTGCTGTGACATGGGTCTTGGCGGCATCGGCACGCTGACGGGCGCCCTGGTTGTTATCGGCTTTCGGGCGCCCGTACTTCTGCCAGTGTTCATGGTGCTTGCCCCTGCGTCGGCTCTACTGGTGGTAAGGCTCAGGGGAAGGATGAGCGAGCAGAACCAGCAAGCACGCGACGAGGTCGAGAAGCTTTCCACTCGGGTCGCCGAGATGACCGCCATGGTGCCGATCACAAGGGCTCACGCCCTCGAACGGACCGCGATTGCTCGGGTGGGGGAAGCACTGAGCCGCACCACTGCGGCCAGCGGACGCCTCGACCTAGTGAACGGTCGCTTTTCTGCTCTTTCGTGGATGCTCTTCAATACTGTCAGCGTGTTGTGCCTGCTCGGCGCGACTCTAGCGGCCTACACTCGTCTCCTTGATATGACTCCAGGGACGATTGTGCTACTCAGCACGTACTTCTCCTACCTCACCAGCGCGGTCGGCAGTTTGCTCAACCTGGCCCCGGTCGTTACCCGGGGGTTGGAAGCAGTCAGGTCGGTGAACGGAGTCCTCCAGGCAACCGACCTGGAGGACTATGGCGGGAAGCTCGAACTGACCGAGGTGCGAGGGCAGCTGGAATTCGACCAGGTTGGCTACCGCTATCGCGACACTGAGCGGCCCGCGGTGGAGGGCATCTCCTTTCACGCCGCTCCCGGCGAAGTCATCGCCCTGGTCGGCCCCTCCGGCGCAGGGAAGTCGACCGTACTGTCCCTGGTTGCCGGCTTCATCAGGCCAACAGACGGGCGAGTCCTGATCGACGGCCGGGACATGGATACGCTCGACCTGCGCGGTTTCCGGCGGGCCCTCGCCCTGGTGCCGCAGGAATCGATCCTCTTCGAAGGAAGCATCCGAGAGAATGTGGCCTACGGCCTGTCGGGCGTCTCTGATGAGGCGGTCCGCGCGGCCCTGCGAGATGCCGACGCACTCGGCTTCGTCGAGCGTCTCCCAGGTGGACTCGACGCCGTGATCGGTGACCGCGGCACCCGGTTGTCCGGCGGCCAGAGACAGCGGCTGTCTATCGCCCGCGCTCTGCTGCGCAATCCTCGGGTGCTGATCCTGGACGAGGCTACCTCGGCTCTTGACTCCCGCTCCGAGGCCCATGTGCAGCAGGCGCTTGCCCAGTTGGCATCCAGCCGCACGCTCTTGATCGTGGCCCACCGGCTTTCCACAGTCCGCCAGGCCGACCGGATCCTGGTGTTGGATGAAGGGCGCGTTATCGAGACCGGGACCCATGAGGAACTGCTGGCCCGAGGGGGGCTGTACTGCCAGCTCCAGGCCGGGCAGCTGGTCTGAGCTCACGCCAGGACAGGCGAATCCGCCCGACGACGCAGAGCAGCAGTTCGCCTGCTCGCATGAGAACCGTATGTCAGGAAAGTGCTGTGGAATTCTACGTTTTGGGACCAGTCCGCGCTTCATCCGGCGGCCAAGCAGTCGGTTTCCGTGGTATCAGAGACCGGGCCTTTCTGGGTGAGTTGTTGGCGCACTCGGGTGATGTGGTTTCCGCACAACACATCGTCGAGGCGATCTGGCCCGAGCGGCGGCCGACCAATGAGGCTAACGCCGTGCACGTCCGGGTCTCTCGGCTGCGCGCGGCGCTTCGCGACCTCACGTGCCACGGCCCCGTGTCAGATGAAGTCATCGCCACCCATCCCGAGGGCTACCGTCTCAACGCGCCCTGGGTCGACGCGGCGCACTTCGAGACGCTTCTGTGCCAGGCCAGACGCGATCAGGCCAGCGGCGCTCTCCAGACTGCCGCTGAAAAGCTCGAGAAGGCGATCGCGCTGTGGCGGGGGGAGGCCTACTTGGACATATCCTCAGGCGAGTGCATTGCGACCGAAGTGAGGCGGCTTACCGAACTGCGCCTGGACGCTACGGAGCTCCAGGCAGAGGTGCTCATTGGTCTCGGCTTGTACACCGACGTGGTCAACCGGCTTGGAGCGCTGACCGACCAGCATCCGTTGCGCGAACGGCTGCACGGACTCTTGATCGATGCCCTGCACAGATCCGGCCGATCGGCAGAGGCGCTCGCCGCGTACGCGCAGTTCCGGTGCACACTGGGCGAGGAGCTCGGCACCGAACCGAGCCGGGAGCTCCGTCTGCTGCATCAGAGCGTGCTGACTGAAGGGAAAGTGCATCCGCTGGCCAGCGGGTCGCTGCGCCCCTCAACCAGCCGCCCGCGCCGCCTTCCCTTCCAGCTCCCTCCGGACATCAGTGACTTCATCGGCCGGTCAGACGAACTCGATCGCCTAACAAGTGCTTTGGCACCTGGCCGTGGCGCAGCGATCGCCATCGCGGCGGTCACCGGGCGCGGCGGAGTCGGCAAGACGACCTTGGCTGTCCACGCCGCGCACCGCTTGCGCGAGCAGTACCCGGACGGCCAGCTCTTCGTGAATCTGCACGGCGCGGGCAACCGCCCGGCCGATCCGGCCGACGTGCTTACACGCCTCCTGGTCGACCTTGGCGCGGACAGCTCGGCCATAGCCGGCGGGGTCGAGCAGCGCAGCGCTGTCTTCCGAAGCATGCTCGCGAAGCGGCGGGTGCTTGTCATCCTGGACGACGCCGCGGACGAAGCGCAGCTCCAACCATTGCTGCCAGGAAGCGCTGACTGTGCATTGCTCGTCACCGGGCGGACCCGTCTCGCCGGCCTACCTAGTATGTGCCGTGTCGACCTCGATGCGCTCGATCGGAGAGATGCCCTGGAGCTTCTCACGCGGGTTGTCGGCGCGGAGCGCGTGGCCGCAAGCCCAGGCCCTGCAGCGGAGGTTGTCCGGCTGTGCGACGCCCTGCCCCTCGCAGTACGAATCGCTGGCGCCCGGCTCTCTTCGAGATCGCACTGGAGTTTCACGGAGTTTGCGGAACGGTTGGCTGACCCTCGACGATGTCTCGACGAGCTGACCCACGGAGTGCTGAACATTAGAGCCAGCTTGGCCATCGACTACCACGGTCTGGCGCTCCGGGAGCGCGACCTATTCCGTCTCCTGGGCGCGCTCGACACGCTGAGATTCAACTCCGACACAGCCGCCGCGCTCCTGGGCACTGGCCTCGAGGAGGCCGCTGAAACGCTGGAGCGGCTGGCCGAGAGTTCGCTGTTGGACGTGGACGGTCGTGACCCTCACGGCCGCCTGTGGTTCCGCTTCAGGTACTTGCCGCGCGTGTTCGCGCGTGAACTGGGAGCGCCCGAACTCATGGACCAGGAGGGTCTAGGATGTCCTTGACTACCCGGCCACCCTGGACCACGATCTTGATCGATTGGGGATCGGCGAGCGCTGCGACGTCGCGCAGGACGTCCACCTCCGTCACCACGAGATCTGCCAGTTTGCCGACCCCCAAGGTGCCGAGTTTCCCCTCGTAGCCGAGCAGTTCGGCGGCCGTCCGTGTACCCGCGCGGATGGCCTGCTGAGGGGTCATGCCCAGTTCGACCAGGCGCCCGAGTTCTAGCAGATTGACACCGTGCGGACAGGCTCCTGCGTCAGTGCCCATGGCGACCTTGACTCCGGAGGTGATGGCGGCGGACAGGCTTTCCCGCGCGGTCTCGGACCAACGCAGCTTCCGCTCACGACGCTCGGGGGAGGTGGTTTCAGGGTCCGGCACGGTCAGGGCTGCGCTCAGTGTTGGGACTAGGTAGGTTCCCTGACTAAGCATCATCGCGAGTGTCTCGGTGTCAACCGCGTAACCGTGTTCGATGCTGGTCACGCCCGCTCGGACCGCGGCGCGGATGCCCGCGGCGCCTTGGGCGTGCGCCGCCACCGGACGCCCGCCCCGCATCGCCACCTCCTCCAGGATGATCCGGATCTGGTGCTCAGGCACGCCGAGGTCGTCCGGATCCGAGGTCGGGCTGGTCAGCCCGCCCGTGGCACACAGCTTGATCACATCCGCGCCGCTGCGCAGGAGCCGCCGGACGACCAACCGGACCTCGTCGTCGGAGTCCGCGATCGTGCTGAAGCCTCGCGGGCCAACTGGTGCCGATGCGCCGTTCGACAACACGGGGTCTGCGTGCCCACCAGTGGGACTGATGGCGCCGATTGCGAGATTCAGCCTCGGCCCCACCAGGAGTCCGGCCGCCATAGCATTCCGAAAACCCGGGTCGGTGCCACTAAGGTCCCGCGCGGTCGTCACTCCGGCGTCCAGGGTGCGCCGCATGTGATCTGCGGTCACCATATTGAAGGCGGAGGCGAACATGCCAAGTGCGGCGATCGGCCGGATCCGGCCAGCCGTGAAGTGTACATGGCAGTCAATGAATCCGGGCAGCACAGTGCAACCGCTGAGGTCATAACAGGGAAGGCTTGCATCGCTCTCGGGCGCGTCGGCGCGGAACGGTCCGACGTAGCTGAGCGTATCTCCGCGGACGACAATCTCCCCATTCTCAATGGGGGCCTCGTCAGCATCGGTTATGGTCCGGGCATGGATCAGCCGGAGGCCCCCACCGGGGACCGGCAGGGGCGGTACGTGGGCGGACAAACGGTCTCCAATAGCGTCGCGGGATATTCGGTGTCGGCTGCCCCGAGCTTCAGCTAGAGGGAAGCCGCGCAGTTGCTAGATGGCTTCGGCGCGCACGCCGATCACTGGCCGCTTCGGAGCCCTCGGGCCACCGGCCGTAGTGACGACCGACGTGGTCGGGTCCGACCACATCGTCGACTAGCCAGCCGCATCCGGTCAGGAATCGCGAGGGATCGTCGGTCCCGAAGAGCCACGGTGCCCCTGTCTGGTCGAGCATGCGTCCGGCCGGGAGCCGGGCCGACACCAGATGTGCCCCGATAAAGTCGGCGGCGAGTTGGCTTCCAGGCGCGGACAGCGCTGCGGCCTGTCGCAGCACGGCCTGCGCGAGGGCCTCCGGAAGATAGAAGAGCAACCCCTCGCAGATCCAGGCCGAAGGCTTGGTCGGATCGAAGCCAGCCGCGAGCAGTGCATTGGGCCAGTCGCCAGCAAGGTCCGCTGCTACAGTCCGCCTCTCGCAGCGCGATACAGCGCCAGCCGCTGCCAAGCGATCTTCCTTGTACGCAAGCAGGGTGGCGTCGTCCAGCTCGAACAGTACCGTGCCCTCGTGCCAGTTCAGACGGAAGGCTCGTGCGTCCAGCCCCACGCCGAGCGCCACGACCTGGTGCGCTTGCGCGGCCTCCAGGAAGTCGTCGTACCAACGGGTTCGGACCGGGAGATAGGGGTTGTCGTCGGTCCGGGGGTCGTTCACGCCGAGCATACCGAGCAGCCGATTGCCTTGGTCACCGGCGAGGAAGGCCGCCAAAGGGTCGTCGAACAGCCGGTCTATGCGCAGGCTCTCGCGTGCTCGGGCTGCGGCTGTCCACCAGGCGGTCTGCGCGGGGCCGCCGAGTTCGGCACTGCCAGGATTACTCGTAGCGGGCACAGCCAACTCTCCTCAATACGTTGGTTGTCGGCCGTAGAAGTCAGGGAAGGTGCCGAGGAATAGGTGATCCATGGGCGTGGCCGGCGGCGAGTAGTCGCCCGCCGCCCACCCGGTAGAAGCGCTGACGATAGGAAACGTGCCGAATCACGGTCGACATGTCTCGGTAGAGCTGGTCGAATGGGTGGTCAGCAAGCACTGAACGCGATCCCACCTGCTCCATCACGGTCTCTAGAGCCGTCCGACTGAGCCGGCCAGCAGCCGTGATCGACGACCACAGCAAGCCCTCCTGGCGTGCTGTGAGTTCTTTACCGCTCCAGACGACGTCCGCTACCTTGCCGTATGTTCGATACACGAGTCCACGGGCCGCCTCAAGGTACGCCTCCGCCTCGGCGACCGCGCCCGCCACGTCAGCCTCCTCGCGTACCGCCGAGGGCCCCGTGGCGCGTGCCTGGTCGGCGAACGCGTAGAACTCATCCAGTGCCCGACGGGCGATCCCCAGCGGCACGCCCACGTTCTTGGCCGCGAGGAAGGCACGGTAGCGGGATGTGGGCGGCAGTTCGCCGTTTGCGCGTCGACCAGTGATGAAGTGGTCGACTGGAACCGTGCTTTCCTTGATCGAGAAGCTGGCGCTGCCGGTACCGTTCAGTCCTGTCGCATGCCACGTATCGTGGACGACAAGGGCCTCGACAGGGGCCCAGCCCCATGCCACCAGCGGTGTGCCCGCCCGGTCTAGCACGGGGTCGCCGCTGCGGTCGTACCAGTGGAAGCCCACCACGATCCGTTCCGCATTGCGGATGCCGGTGCCGAAGTCCCACTTGCCACTGACCCGGACAGTGCCATCCCCAAGGTCCTCGGCCCGCCCAGGTGGGAAGGTCGCTGCCGCCGTAGGCAGGTCGAGGCTCGGGTAGAGGGCCCGTGCCAAACCGGTGTCCAGTTGGCCGGCGAAGAAACCGCCGTCCGCGAGCACCGCCACGGTCCAGGCGGTCGAGGCATCGTGCCAGGCCAGCGTCTCGACGACCCTGACCTGGTCGTCGAGACGCAACTGTGGACCGCCCAGGCTCTGCGGGAAGGTCATCCGGAACACACCGGCGGACCGCAGCGCCGTCACGGCCGCTGGTGTCAGGCAACCGGCCCTGTTGCCCGTCGCGGCCTCCTGCTCGATCGCCGGTCCGATTTCACCGACCTGGCGGAGGATAGCCAGTGTGTCGAGTTCGGTGTTTGCATCCTGGAGCGCCTCGGTCACCATGCTCCCTAGGGCGGTGTTCATGCGAACGGCTGTGGGTGCGGATTGAGTTCGGTCTCCCCGTAGACCCGATGGCCGAGGAGCGCCGGCAACTGGTAGAGACGCGGATGGCCGCGGTACTGGGCGTGGGGGGAGAAGGTCAACGGCTGCAGGCTGGGGATAACGACACTCGCCACGTGCAGGCCGATCCGGCGCAGGTCCGGGGTGGTGAGGTCGACGGCGTAGACCCTGTGCCCTGCGCGTTCACACCGTTCGACCAGCCCACGCAAACGGTCAGCCTCGGTCGTGGGCAGCGGGCCTGGCTGTGGGCGCCTAGCCGTCCTCTCTCGCGAGTGGTCCGTCAACAGGAAGTCCATCGTGTGCGCGCTCTCCGGCGCGCCGATTGCGAGCGCTCCCTTGACCAGCGGGCGCACATTCTCGGGCTCCATATGAGCGACATCGTGCAGCGCCGACCGTATTGACAGCCCCTCGCTGATGGCGTGGGCGGCGGCTTGCTGAAGATCTGGGTTCGTGCTGGCGCCAACCACCCTCCCCGCCACCGGGTCGTGCGGGGCCTCTTGAACACAATAGACCGTCGGCACGCCGATTTCTGAAGTCGCGTCGAACAGATGGACCGTGATGAACTTCCGTTCGCACCACTCCACCAGACGTGCTGCTTCCGCCGAGAGCCGGTCCAGGTCGAGACGGGGCAGCGGCAATCGCTGTAGCCAGATGACGGAGATCATGTCTCGTTCGATCACCTCGCAGAGGCCACCGATCAAGGCCGACTCCCAGCTTCCCCCTGCCGCTGTCCCGGTGCTGATCTGGGCCCAAAACCTCTCGGCGGGCATCGGGGGCAGTCCGAGGTGGACCATAACGGCCGGGATGTGGACGGGCTCGCCGGTATACAGGTCGATCCCCCGCGCCCAGCGGATCGGCGCGTCGAGCTCCGGACGGGTCAACGGACATCGCGGATCTGCCAGTTCCCGCTCGGAGCAGCGCGGTATGGCATCCAGACTGAGTGCGTCGGGCAGCGAGCGCGCGTCGCTAACCGGAAGGTCTCGCTGCACCGTGAAGTTGGCCGTACGCTCCAGCGCCTCGATGGCACTGATTCGCCAGGCAGTCTCCGCATCGTGCGAACGTCCGGTGCCCACCCGCTCCTTGATGGTTCTCCGGTAGGGCCGGACGACCTCCATCTCGCGCTCCGTGACACTGAAGACGTGTGTCCACGGCGGCAAATAGGCAGCGCGCACCCGCCCGGGCCGGCCGGAGATCGCAGCATACGGGCCGACCAGCTCGTGAACCTTGCTAAGTGCTGTCACGTCAGAATCTCTCCGTGTCGACCGACTGGCTGGGCGGGGTATCCGACCGCCAGAGCGAGTACTGGCCACGAGTCGAGCTTGCCCATCCCAACGCAGGCCCGGAACAAGGCAGGGTGGACGTTGCGGAAGAGACAGCCGGCCAGGCCTGCGCGGACTGCCGCCAACCAGGCTGTCTGCAAACTGAATCCGGTGGTGAGCAGTAGGTTCAGATACCCATCGGTGCCGGCGTTCGAGAGCGCGGCTGCCAGATCCCAGGCAGGGCACAGGATCGCCGGTGCCAAGACGAAATCGGGTTGCATGGACAGGTACTGGGCGGTGGCCGTCGGAAGGTCAGCCAGCCGTGTGAAGCCACTGACTGTGTAGGTGTAGATGCCCGCCTCCAGC
The DNA here is from genome assembly GCF_055559155.1 of Kitasatospora sp. NPDC024654. NCBI lineage: Bacteria > Bacillati > Actinomycetota > Actinomycetes > Kitasatosporales > Streptomycetaceae > Kitasatospora > Kitasatospora sp. NPDC024654. The sequence goes on along the minus strand of NZ_JBVHLF010000062.1, from coordinate 34,955 downwards.
CCCTGCACGTCCCGGACAAGAACAAGCCACTGGCCCGCCACCCCGCTCGCGTGCGGCGTCAGCTCGTGTGAAGCGTCGAAACCTGCCTGGCAGAGAGCCAGCAGCCTTTCCACTGGTACCGGTCGGGGTTCGAACGCGCGGGTCGCCCGGCGAGCGGCGATCAACTCATCGGCCTCAGTGGCAGACAAATCTGCCAACGGTGCCACCACACTTGGCTGAATGGTCTGCGTGGCACCGCTGTACAGCTCGCGCAGGGTTGCCCGGGTCATCAGCTCCTCGGCCGCTGGACCTAGAACCGTTACCTTCGGTTGGTTCTCCATCTGGCAGTTCCCTTCAGAAGACCATCACGCAGGTGACGAGCTCGGTGTCCGGATTCAGGTCGAGCAGCGCGGTGAATGGCCGCGCGTCCCACCTGGCCAGCACATGCGGTGCGAGGCCCTGGGAAGCTGCGACAACGCTGGCTTGTGCGAGGGCCGCGCCCGCGTCCAGGTGCGCCAAGCGGATGGAGAGGTCTCTGTACTTCGCCGCCAACTTTCCGACACGGGCCGTCCAGACCACCACCCACTGCCAGTCCTGGTCGGGCAGCAGGTCTGCGAGACGATACTTCACCTCCGCCTCGTCGACGCGGCCGGTGGCGACCAGCCGATCGTCGGTCGCGTCGTACCAGGCTGTGTGGCTGCTTAGACCTGAAATCGCCTGGCGGCCAATCACAAAAGCCTGCTGGGACGCCAGGTTTCCGCCCGAGGGGACACGGCGGAACGGGACCCCGGACGCGGACCAACCGCGCGTACCGAGCGTCCTGCGCAGAAACTCGCAGATCTCCGCGAGTCCCTTGTCATCGGGCGCTATTGTCCTGGCGGAGATCGCGGGACTCGTGGGCAGCGCACGCTTCTCTTTCTGCAGCTCACGAGTGTTCGGCTTGCGCCCGTTGGCGCCAGGACCGGCGAACTGGGGCGGAGGCTGGTCGAGATCCTGCTCGTAGGCCCAGGCGAGCTGCACGTCCTCGTGCTGTGGCACGCCACCGCAGTAGCCGCAGCCAACCCGGTGGTACACCCGCTTGCTCTCAGCTCGGGCAATCGGCTGCCCAGCCTGATCCCAGTGCAACCAGAGCAGCTGGTTCACCGTGCCGTTCGCGGCGACGCCGCACAGGCCGTTGACGACCTCGCCGACGACCAGGCCGGCCAACAACGTGACCAGGCCAGGCCGGTCACCGTCCGTGTCGGCGCCCGCCGTGGGCAGCTCCGGCCAGACGCAGTGCGGGCACGTGTAGGTGGCGTGCACCATTGGCCCGACAAAGCCACCGTCGCGTGCCAGTCCTGCGCCGAGCCACAGTACCCGCTGGTCGTGACAGCGCAGCAGGACTTCGGCCGACCTCTGGTCAGCACTTTCGAAGAGCTGAACCACCATGGCGCGTGGCGGTTCCAGGCCATCGCTCCTGGTGAGCTCCGTGAGCACGTCGTCAGTCAGTACCTCGCACTCCAAGACGCGCTCGACAGGTATGACCCGAGTCAGTTCGCGGTACACGGAACCGGTGAGTGGCCCTTGGCCCAGCACCACCACCCGTGCATTCGCCAGGTTGCTGGCGGCGTGCACAGCGGAGCGCATCCGGGCGGTATGTCCAGCGTTTCGTGAGAGGAAGGCCAGGACCTGCGGATCTGTGCCGCTGGGCGGCAACCCGTCCAGGGGGTGCACCAGGCCGTGGTCGCGCAGCAGGGCGGTGCCCTCTGCCACATCCTCGATGGGGATGTCGAGAGCGGTGGCCAGGTCAGCGGGCGAATTCGTGCCGTCGAGGAGGTCGCACAGGTGCGGAAGGATGTCCACGGCGCCTGGCCCGGTCAGGGCCACCCGCGTCGGACCGCCCTCGATCACGTACCCGGCCCCAACACGTACCCGGACGAGCCCGTCGGCAAGGGCATCGAAGCGGTCGGTCGCCGTCATCGTATGAGACCTTCGCTTTCGGTGTGCTCCGACCAACGGGAGCAGGTAGGCAGCGGTACGAAGCTGTGGTTCGCAACCTCTCCGGTGAGCACGTGGTAGGTGTAGATCCTGCGGATCTCGCCAGATGGCTCGTCTAGCAAGGCGCGCAGCAACCCGGTGGCGATCAGAGCATGGTGGCCGAGGAAGCCCTCGGGCCCCGCTGCGTCGTCCCGGTCATACAGCTCCCAGATCGCCTTGGTGTAATCCGGTGTCGGATCCGCGCTGAGCATCCGGCGCTCCAGGCAGTCGTGGCAGCCGGGCAGGTGCGGGCCGAACACAGGACCGATCCGGATGACGGGGTGGGTGTAGCTGACGGGCACCCACCAAGGGATATCGGGTAGTTCTTCCAGCTCGCGAGCCAGTGCGGAGGTGTGCCGCCAAGCCGCTAGCACCACCGGGCGCGGGCCGACTTCGGCGGGTGTCGCGCCGTTTGGCAGCACATCCAGCTCGGGGAAGCAGGTAGCCAGGCGGTCCGCGACTGCCGAGCCGAAGGCTCCCACCGAAAGTACTGTGAGAGGCGGGCCGTCGTTTCTTTTCATACTCTGTGCAACTCCAAGGCACCTGAGCGGCAGCGATTCGGGTCGGAGGCGGAATACCGGCGCGGCTTCCGATACGACATCACGACCGAGGGTCATTGGTGGGTTGTCTTGCCGATGACGCCCGGTGCCGTGTGATCGGTTACTCGCACTCGTAGCAGGCGCAGCCGCCCTCGGAGCCGGAGCCAGCGCAGTCGCAGCTGCCGCCGCAGCCGGAGCGGAACCCGTCCGCCGGCAGGACCTGCTCAACCTGCAGTCGCAGGCGGCGCCCACCATCCTCGGACGCGCTGTTGATGGCGTTGTCCATGCTGAGTGCCATGTCAAGTTTGTTCGACATTGAAAACCCTCCTGAAATGAGCCCGCGATGAACGGTCGGAGCGTGGCGCCAGCCTTGCGCCGACCTCTGACATGCCAGCCCGGTTCGGTCGCCTCACCTCGGGTGGGAGCGGTGGTGCGGCACTCCGGCCCCGCGGGATCAGGATCTCGCTGCGGTTTCGCCGGTTTCCCGGGTTGCCGTCGTGCGGGCGTGTTGCTCCGGCCCGCAGTGGGAGACCTGGATCCGGGTGGCGCTGACATTGTTGCCGATCATGCTTGCACTACCCTTTCGGATCCCTTTCGTTTGGTGCCGGAGGAGGTTGTTGGCGGACGTCCGAAGCCACGCCATGAGCTGGCGGAATGCGCCGGTGTTGACCACGAACCGCCGCTGGGCCACCTGGTGGCCTGAGGCGTCGACGCCGACGGCGGTGTGGGAGGACTGTGTGGGTCGATGTCGATCGGGATCACGTGCAGTCGGTATTGCGCTGGTTGACGCGGGCGGTGGATGGCGGTGGGCAACCTGACTTGAAGCGGTGAGACGTCCGTGCCTCCGGCGACCAACACCGCACGGCCGGACGGTCGGCGGCGGGGCGCTGTCTGAGAGCCAGCCCGTGGGCGGCAAGGAGCGCAAGGGGCCCGTGCTGACCGACACCCTGGACGCTACAGCTGCAGACCTGCGCGTCTGGGCTCGGCCCAACAAGTCGGGAGGCTGGCCAGAGGCACCGGTCACTGACTTGGTCATCCGTCCGATCGGTGCGTGCCGCCCAGGCTCGGAGAAGCGGCAAGGAAGCACATCCCCATGACGTACGGGGGGCGGAGATCACCGGCGGAGTCGACACTCACGGCCTGATCCACTACGCGGCGGTGATCGACCAGCTTGGCAGGCACCTGGCCGATCGGGGGTTCCCGGCCGCCATCGACGGCTATCGGGACCTGCCGGACGCACGGAACTGTGGCTGCGGTCGGAGTAGAGGGCAGCGGTGCCTACGGTGCCGGACCCGCCCGAGTACTGACTGTCGCCGGATCCTCGGTCGTCGGCGTGGACCGACCGGACCACAAAGCCCGCCGCATGCGCGGCAAGTCCGACCCGATTGACGCCTACGCGGCCGCCCTGGTGGTCACATCCGGCCGAGCCATCGCCGTCCAAAGGGACGCGACGGCGTAGTCGAGGCCCATGGGTGCTGCGGTACGCGCGCCGCAGCACCCGGTCAGGGCTCGTAGCCAGGCGATGAATCAGATCGGGGGACTGCTTGTATCGGTACCAGCAGCTCTGCGTGAGCAGATCGCGCACCTGGAGCGGGCAGCACTGATCCGTACGCTCGCTTGCCTGTAGCCTGGCGCTGACCTGCCAGTGCCACTGGTCGCGGCCAAGACAGCCCTGCGGCGCCTGGTCCGCCGCTACCTGGAGATCGACCGTGCAATAGCCGAGCTCGACGCCGAGATCGGCCCGCTGGGGCGGTGCGTCTTCTCCCAATGGCCGTTGCACCAGGTTGTGCGCGTGTCGGTGTGCTCGCCCAGCACCGCGCCGGGACGACCATCGCGCACCTCTCGCTTCGACGAGACCGTCTGCGAGGGGAGGAGCGCGATGGCCGTCTCATGCCTGGGACCGCTGCGAGAGCGCTCCTGTGCCACTCAGCGGGACGCCACTGTACTGGAGGCCGGATATTGGTCCGGCTTCCAGTACGGCATCACGACCGAGGGTCATTGGTGGGTTGTCTTGCCGATGACCCTCGGTGCCGTGTGATCGGTTACTCGCACTCGTAGCAGGCGCAGCCGCCCTCGGAGCCGGAGCCAGCGCAGTCGCAGCTGCCGCCGCAGCCGGAGCGGAACCCGTCCGCCGGCAGGACCTGCTCAACCTGCAGTCGCAGGCGGCGCCCACCATCCTCGGACGCGCTGTTGATGGCGTTGTCCATGCTGAGTGCCATGTCAAGTTTGTTCGACATTGAAAACCCTCCTGAAATGAGCCCGCGATGAACGGTCGGAGCGTGGCGCCAGCCTTGCGCCGACCTCTGACATGCCAGCCCGGTTCGGTCGCCTCACCTCGGGTGGGAGCGGTGGTGCGGCACTCCGGCCCCGCGGGATCAGGATCTCGCCGCGGTTTCGCCGGTTTCCCGGGTTGCCGTCGTGCGGGCGTATTGCTCCGGCCCGCAGTGGGAGACCTGGATCCGGGTGGCGCTGACATTGTTGCCGATCACGCTTGCATTACCCTTTCGGATCCCTTTCAGTGGTGAGTGACCATACCCCTGTACAGGAGGGCGGTTTCATCGGCGGTGCGTGCCCATGACCAATCCTGGGACATCGTGCGGACCCGGACGTTGGTCACGTCGAACGGTTGTTCACGCAACCAGTCGATTGCGTGACGCACCGTCCGGCCGACGCCGTCGGCTGAGAGCTCGGGGAAGACGAATCCGGTACCCGAATCGCGGTGTTGGAACAGGTCGACGACGGTGTCCCGCAGCCCTCCGACTGCGCTGACGAGCGGAACAGTCCCGTAGGCCATGGCGATGAGCTGGTTGAGCCCACAGGGCTCGATCCGGGACGGCATCAGCGTGAAGTCGCCGCCAGCGTAGACCAGCCAGGCGAGGTCCTGTTCGAAGCGTGGCGTGTGGTGAACAAGCCCGGGCGCCTGATGAACGAGTTCCAGGAGCGACCGGGCATAGCGCTCCTCCCCAGGACCGACTACAACCAACTGTGCTGTTCCGGCGAGCACGAGAGGACGGAGTGCTTGGAGGACGAGATCGATCCCCTTCTCCGCGACCAGCCGCGCGCAGACTCCAAACATGGGAAGCCGACTGTTCTCACGCAGCCCGGTGCGGCGCTGAAGCAGCCGCTTGTTGGCGCTCTTGCCGAGATCGACCGTGTCAGCGCTGAACGGGCGAGAGGCGCGGCCCAGTGCTCCCGGGTTCCATACGTCGGCATCCACTCCGGCGACAATCCCGGTGAGCTCGACCCGCGACAGCGCTTCGCCGAACGGCGTGCCCTGCGACTCCCGGCACAGCTCTTCGGCATACCCTGGGCTACCCGTCGTCGCGGCGTCTGCGGACAGCAAGCCCAGCAACAGCAGGTCCGGTCGGCCGTCGGAGCTCTGCAGGAGCAGCTCTCGCGCCTGATCGGGAAGGGCGAGTTCACCAAGCGAGCCGGCCGGGATCTCCCCGCGGTAGGCCGCGTTGTGGACATTCATCAGCAGGGCGGGCCGACTTTCGGTTGGCTGCACCCACCGGAGGTGAGCGAGTGCTGCGCCTGACTGCCAGTCGTTCCCGTGTACCAGCTCATACCGGCGTCCGGTAGCCCGGACCCAGTCAGCGACGCACGCGCCGAAGAACGCGGCGCGTGCTGGTGCGTCATCGAACTCCACGTATCGGGAGTCCCGGTAGATCCCTTCGCGGTCATACCAGTCGTCCGCGCGGACGAGAAAGACCTGGCCCGGGCCCTGATGGTTGATGAGCCGCTCGACCACCGGCAGGGCTGTCACACCAGCTACGGTGATGGGCCGCAGTGCTGCGTCGGGAGCCGTACGCAGGCCTTGTGCGGCGACGAGCCGCGGGTAGTAGGGCAGGATGAGATCATGTGTTATCCCGTGGGCGCGCCCAAGTAGGTTAGGCAGGGCCCGAGCCGCCTGGCCCAGGCCGCCTTCCGCGAAGAGCGGCGCCAGTTCTTGGGTGATGTAGAGACATCTGCTCATGCGCTGTGCCCATCTCGAAGACCAGTCGCGATCGCCGCGGATAGTCGGACGCCGAAGAGGTGGAGACCAGGGTTGACTGGGAGGTTCACTGACAAACAGACGATGGGCTTGCTGAGGCGGACCTCACACCGCCATATTCGCGGACTTGGGCCGGGGATGTCGTGCCCGTTTTGCCGTAGACCGGAAGCGGCGAATGCACAGTTCTGACCATCTGAGGCCGTGCCGGCCAGAAAATCCTGAAACCCGAACGGCAGAACATGATCGGGCTGCTGGCCGCGGCCTGTCAGCACCAATTCGTCGCGGATGGCGCCACCGCAGCTTGCGCCGATCAGCTCGACCGCGTGCACGGTTAGCGACTGGGAAACGGTGAGCACCTGGCCGTCGCACTCGACGTTGTCCGGAGCCCCGCGTCCCCATTGGTCGGGCCAACGCCCGATCAGCTGACTGAGGCCGGAAAGTTCCTCGGCGGGATAGGTCCTGCCGAACCCGTCGAACCCGTCGTGGGCGTCGAATCCGCGGAAGGTGCATCCGACGTTGTTTCGATGTCCGGTCAGATCCAGGAGATAGGGGGTCAGACCTGGATCATGCATGGCTCGTCTCCTTGGGCGTGGGTAGCTGAGTTGCAGCGACCACCAGACCGGATGCGATCTGCTCGAGTCTGCGGGCAACCTCGGAGCGATAGCGGAGCAATCGCTCGCTGCTCTCTGACCCCGCGTGCCGAAGAAGTGAACGGACGACGAGCAGATCCTGTGCAGCACGGTCCACGAGCGTGCTCGCCGGCGATTGTGCGGGTTCCGAGCAGGTGGCTGCGGTATCGACAGCCGTGAGGTACCGCGCGAACCAGCGCAACGTATGGTGGTAGGTCCAGATTCCGTGCTGCAGCCACGGCACTTGGTTATGGTTCGATCCGCAAGGCTGGGCCGGTGCGAACAAATCGTCGAGCCGCTCGCTCAAGGCCTTGGCCAGCTCCAGACCGCTGAGCCATGGGGACCCACGGCCGGCCAGGGCCTGGCGATGCTTCGCCCACTCAGCCGCAGGCTCCGCCGCACCGGGCAACTGCCAGGCGTGCTTGGCTTCCAGCACCATCCAGCTCTGGCCGAGATTCTCCCGGTCGAGCGCCAGCTCCAACTGCGCGAAGGGCAGGCGTCCGTCGAAGAAGACGATGTCCCCCGGATCGGTAAGGCGGACCGTTCGATCGCGAGCGTCGAAATCTCGCAGCACGACCGAGTGGAGAACGTGTACCTGACCGCGGCTCATCCAGAAGTGGTCGAGGTAGAAACTGTCCACCTCGACGACTGCAGCGGCCCCCTGAGCCAACAACCGGCTTAGGCCGGCCGATCCGCCGCCAGCCCTGGACTGGGTCGCCTCTACCACGCAATCCCGCGCTCGCAGGGTGTCTAGGAGCCCCGGCAGCACGGGGGCGAAGAGAACTTGCTCGTCGCGGATAAGTGCCCTGGTCCCGGCCTGGCTCCCAAGCAACAGTGCTGGTTCTGTGCCTGGAAGCGCATCCAGCAGCAGTGTGGCCAGGGCAGCATGATGGCAGCTGGCATCGGTGAACATGATGCGACGACTCTCCCTAGAGACAGTCTCTCGAATGATGGATGGAACGTGGAATCAGGACAACGCTGCCGCGTAGAGCTCGTCCATGAGCCCTGACCTGGTCTCGGTATCGAAGGCGAGGGCGCCGAAGGACGCAGCGATGACCACCCCGGTCTCCGGGTCAGCGCCTCCGTAGACCTGACCGATAACGCCAGATGTCCCGAAGGACGATGCTGACCACAAGCTGCCGTAACCGAAATGGTCGGACAGGCCGCAGAGGAAGCCGAGCCCCATCGCGCAGACGTAGTCCCAGGTTCTGTCCAGCACCCGACCGCGTGGCGAATCGACCATGGTACGCAGGACCGGGGTCGAGATCGGAAACCCTCCTTGGCCTGCCAGTCCGGCCAGGGACGCGTTGTAGAAAGAGGCCAGATCGGCCATGGTGCCGTAGTAGCCGTAAGACGGGATCTTCGCAGCCGCACCGGCACGGCTGGTCACATGCGGGAACCGCCGCACACCCCAGCGCCCGGCGAAGGAGGGGACCGCGAGGCGGTCCCGGATGGTGTCGTAGACGTCCGGGGGGATGGTGGCCCAGGTGGATCGTAGTGCAAGGGGCTGGCAGACGCGTTCCGCAACGACATCGCCGTACTGCTGCCCGAGCACAGACTCTAGCAACGCTGCGAGCACGTACCAGCCGGTTTCCTGGTGGTATCCCTGGTCTTTGCCTGGGACCCAATCCGATTCTATCGGGAGATCGATGACTCTGCGGAGGAAGTCGGCGTAATTCTCCCGGATTGGCCCGGGACCGTCGAACTTCCGGAACCCTCCAGCGTGGCTCAGAACGTCCCGGACAGTCACCGTGTCCTTGCCCCCGGCGGCGAAGCCGGGCAGGTGGTGCGCGATCTGGTCGTCGAAGTCAAGTCGACCGTCATCCACGAGGGTCGCCAACGCCGTCGCCAGTAGCGGCTTTCCGGCGCAACTCCAATACAGGACCGAGTCAGTGGTCATTGGGATGCCGGTCTGCGCCTCTCCCAGTGAGGCATCCAGCAGGAGCTCACCCGCTCTGCTGACACACACCTGCACGCCAGCCATCGGCAGGGTTGCCATGAGCCGCGACAGCCGCTCTCGCACTGGGTCGAAGGCACCCGGCCAGCGATCGGTCGGCTGGCTCATCGCCGCTCCTGGAGATGCTCGAGCTCCGCCGCGAGTTGGGCGATGCTCGACGCCCCGAAGAGTATGTCCATCGGTAGGCTCACGCCCAGCTCGATTTCGAGTTCCGTGACGACTTCGACAGCGGTCAGCGAGTCTCCTCCCAACTGGAAGAAGTCTGCTTCGGCACCTGGGTCCGCGTCCAGTTCCAGTACCTGCCGCAGGATCGAGGCGACCAGGATTTCCAACCGAGTCTCGCACGGTCGGGACGAGGCGCTCAGCCGGCTCCGGATCAGCGAGACGATCGCGTCCTGGTGCGGCTTGCCCGCGCGGGAGAGGGGGAGACGCTCGACCGGAACTATTGGGGATGGAATGGCGAAGGAGGGGAGTGCGGCAGCGAGCGAGGTCTTCAGCTCCTCGAACGGCCTTCCCAGCGTCCCTTCGACAACCGCCGCTAGGGACTGGCCGAGAGTTGGGTGAGGCAAGATGACGACGGTGGCCGCCTCGATCCCGGGCTGCGCTTCCAGCACCGTTCTCACCTGTTCCACCGAGATCGTCTTGCCGCCGATCCTGGCTAGTCCGCGGGCCCGGCCCCGGAAATGGACCCGGCCAGACTCATCGAGTGAGCCAAGGTCGCTGGTGACCGTCCAGCCGTCGCGCCATGTCCGCGAGGTAGCCACCGGGTCACTCAGGTAGCTGAAGGAGCTGGTCGTGTGGCGCAGGCAGATGAAGCCTTCTTCGCCGGGAGCCAGTTGTTCGCCGGAGTCGGAGACGATGCGTACCTCAGTTCCAGGCGCGGGGTATCCGCCAGGGCCGTGGCCACAGTCCTTCTCAGTGGTGATCAGATGGGCGTCGCCAGCCTCGGTCAGACCATAGGCATTGATGATGCGGGTGTCCGGCAAGTGAGCAGACAGGGCGAGGTGGACGTCAGTCGGGAGATGGTCCGAGATGACGCGCAGTGTCCTGAGGCGGGGCGGCCGCAACAAGGGGTCCTCCTCCAGGGCTCGGACCAGGGAACGTCCAGCCGCCGCGGGGACGATGGCCGTGCCAGCGGATTCCGCCGCAACCAGGGTCAGGAACGCCCTGGCATCGAAGGGGACGCAGGCGGCGATGGTCGATCCGCGAGCGAGAGTCGACAGGAGGACCTGCCTCGTTCCGATGGAAGTGGCGTGGGACAACCCGTGAGCCACCACTGCGGCACCACCTGGGCGCTTGCGGTAGCTGTCGGCCATCCGGCGGAGCGTCCGGTGGCTGGCAGCCACCGCCTTGGGGCTGCCAGTGGACCCAGAGGTGAAGATGACATCTGCCAGCGAATCGGGTTCAGGTAGCCACGATGCACGCGCGTCCTCGGCCGGCCTGTCCGCCGCAGTGGTTCTGGCCACATGGATCTCGGTCATCGGACTGAGTCCGAGCGGTTCCTGCGCGGACGAGAGGACTGCGCCTATTCCGAGATCCCGGCAGATACGCCGGATGACCTTGGAAGCTGCGTCGGTCGGGAGGACCACGGAGACCGAGCCTGCGAACTGGGCTGCGAAGTAACTGACGGCGTAGTCGATCCACTCTCCTTCTCGGAACCACAGTCCGATCCTGGGTGATTCGCCGATCTTCTGTCTACGAAGAATAGATGCAGTTTCCTTGATTCGGCTTGCCAATTCGCCGTAGGATATGCGCTCGCCGCGCATGAGTACGATGGCGTCGTGTTCCGGATTCTCTTCGCCGTGTTTCATGATAAATTCGACGACGGTCCCGGTTTTTTCGGTCATGCGGCGATCTCCAGCGGTCAGACGCCCGATGCAGTGTGCGGCTCGGGCCTATTGATACTGCGACGTTGGAAAGTGATCGTCAACCCTTCGCCGATCGACAGGTCGAGACACCTGAAAGATCATCAAAAATTATGAAGCTGGTCGAATTTCCTCAAGCTCGCCGGGGCTGGGCAGCCGCGCCACTTCCGCTGTGTGCCTCCCCGGAATCCAGATCAGCGTTGCCAGGAGGGCCAGTGCAACGGGTACGGCGGCCGTCAGGATCGCTGCGCTGTAACCGGCGGTGAGGGCGGCATGCGGGGACCTCTGGTGGGAGTACGCCGTAGCCGTGTATCGGCCGGCGACGCTGGTGAGCACAGCGAGTCCGACCGATGCGCCGATCTTCTGCGAGGTCGTGAGTGCGCCGGACGCGGCACCTGAGTCGCCCTCGGTCAGGCCACTGGTGCCGCTCACCGTGAAGGTCACGAACACCAGTCCGCCGCCGAGGCCGACAAGGCATTCGGGACCCAGCAACTCGCTGCTGTAGCCGCCGCCCGACATCCGGCTCAGCCACACCAAACCGCAGCCGAACAGCAGTAGTCCGGCAGACATCACGAAGCGTTGACTGAACCGTCGAAGGCACCACCCGGCAGCGGTCGACGAGACGGTGACAGTCGCAATCAGTGGGAGTATCGCGAGGCCCGACGCCAGCGCTGACTCGCCCAGGACCTGTTGGGTGTAGAGGCTGAGAAAGAAGATCACTGGCCCGATGGCGGTGTTGATCAGCGCGGCCACCACGTTCGCACCGCGCAGCGAGCGATGCCGGAAGATCCGCAGCGGCAGCAGTGGGTTCGAGCTGGATCGCTGCACGAGCAGAAAGGCAGCCAGCAGGGCGATGGCTAGCCCGCTCAGTATCAGGGTTTGTGCCGTCCCCCAGCCGGTTCTGCCCGCGTCGACCAGGACGTAGACGAGCAGCGCTGTTCCTGCGCTGACAAGCATGGCACTGCTGAGCCCGAACCGACCGCCGGTGGCCTCCGCTCTGCCGGCTGGTAGCAACCGGGGCGCGCAGAGGGCGGCGACAAGCGTGATCGGTACGTTGATTAGGAAGATGGCAGGCCATCCAAGCGTCTCGCACAGCAGGCCGCCGGCGAAGTAGCCCACCGTTCCCCCGGCCGCCGCCACCGCTCCCAGCACCGCCAGCGCTCGGTTGCGCTGCGCCGCCTGTTCTGGCGTCCGGTCAGGAAACACCGTCATGAGCAGCGATAGTGCAGTAGGAGAGATCACCGCCGCAGCAAGTCCCTGAAGGCCACGCGCGATCACCAAGGTTGTGGCCGATGTGGCCAGACCACCCGTGACTGAGGCCGCGGCGAAGAGCAAGAGCCCGACCACAAAGACGCGGCGCCTGCCGACCAGATCTCCGATCCGGCCGCCCAGCAACAGGAACCCGCCGAAAGTCAGGGAATAGCCGTTGGCGACCCAAGAGAGCTCTTCCAGCGAGGAACCGAGTGCATGTTTGATCGATGGCAGTGCCACCTCGATGATGGCGGTATCCACGTTGAGCATGAAGTGACTACCCACCAGCAGGGCCAGCGCGGCCGTCCGGCTGAGGGCCGGAGCGACTCGCTCGGTCCTGGATGGAGAGTGACTGTCGGTCAAAGTCACGCTGCTAGCCCCCAATGGCGTTGAATGTGGGATCCGTCGGGCTGATGCGCGGCGCTCAGGCGGTCGGATGATTTTGGGGCAGATAGCGGATGTCTGCCCCGCGCAGGGCGAAGGTGAAGTTGTGCTCCTCGAAGCCGTGCGCGTTCACCGCGGCTCGCACTGCCTCCTGACCGCCTGCTTCGGCGTGCAGAAGCAGGTAGCCACCGCCCCCGGCGCCGAGCAGCTTCCCCCCCGTCGCACCTGCGGCTAGCGCGTCCTGATAGGCGCGGTCGACCGGTGCCGTGGAAACCCCGGGACTCAGCTTGCGCTTCAACTCCCAGTGCTTCCCCAGCACCGAGCCGATCGCAGAGCCGTCCTCGTCGAGCAGGGCCTGGACAGCAACGGGCACGAGCTTCTTGATCTCATGCAGGCGGTCCTCGACGTCCGAACGGCGTTCTCTGGTCCCAGTGTCCTGCTCGGCGAGCACTGTGCCGGCATTCCTAGTCATGCCCGTGAAGAACAGCAGGAGATCCTCGCTGAGCCGCTGACGAAACTGGTCCGAGATCGAGAGCCGCCTTGCCTCCACCCGGCCGTCGGTGTGGAACTGAAGCAGCTGGAAGCCGCCGAGCACCGAGAGGTAGTGATCCTGGCTCCCGACGGGACGACCCAACCCGTGTATCTCCAAGTCAGCAGCGGCCTCGGCCAACTCCTCTTGGGACAAATTCGGTTGAGCCAGGCCCGCTACCAAGGCCGCGGAGAAGGCTGCCGAACCGCCCAGTCCGCTTCCGGGCGGCGTGTCAGTGAAGGAGACGAGGTCTAGGGATTCCTTGCTGGGGTAGCGACGCAGCACCTCCCGGACGAACGGATTCGCGTTGAGGTCCTGTGAGAACCCCGCGCTGTATGTGTCGAAGCAGGCGCGCATGCCGATACCGCGCGGCCGTGGCCGACCCACGACGGTCACCCGCAGGTTGGTCGACGCCCCGAGCACCACACCGCCGAAGCGGTGGGCGTAGCTGGGGAGGTCAGTACCTCCACCCGCGAGCGAGATACGTAGCGGCGCGCTGCTCACCCATACAGCGATCTCCTCGGCCGCCGTCATCGGTGTGTCGCAAGAGTGCTCAGTGCCTTGCGGTCCAGCTTCCCGGATGCAGTGAGAGGCAGCGCCGGGACGGTGCGGTAGCGCTCGGGAACCATGTAGTGGGGTAGGTGCTGCCGGGCGTGGTGACGCAGGAGCTGGGCGAAGTTCTCTGGGGCCGGCTCCACGGGTACGACCCAGGCCAGCAGCAGGACAGCGCCTGCGGCTGTCTCCGTAACGGTGACGGCGGCATCCCGGACGGTGTAATGGGCACGGAGTGCTGCCTCGATCTCGCCGAGCTCGATTCGAAAGCCACGCAGCTTGATCTGCTGATCGTTGCGCCCGAGGTACTCCAGCCCACCGTCCGGGAGTATCCGTGCGAGGTCGCCTGTGCGGTAGAAGCGGCGGGTCCCGGCGGGGGTGTCCAGATTCACGAATCGCTCTGCGGTCAGTTCCGGGCGGCCAAGGTAGCCGTCGATGACACCCTCGCCTGCGATGCACAGTTCGCCGCACTCGCCATCCAGGACTGGCTGAAGCTGCTCGTCCCGGATCTCGGCCACCAAGTGCGGCAGCACTCGGCCGATGGGAGAGGAGACCGTGCCAGCCAGGTCCTCCACACTGATCACCTTGTGCGTGGCGTAGATAGTGGTCTCGGTCGGGCCGTACATGTTGACCACGATCGGACGACGCCCGTTCAGGCACTGCAAAAATCGGCGGACCGTAGCCAGCTCGATACTTTCACCGGCGAAGAGCAGGTAGCGGAGATTCAGTTCGGGTCGGTCAGAGCTCTCGTACACGTCGCTCAGATACCGAAAAACGGTCGGAACCTGCCCGAGCACGGTGATGCGCTGGTCGATCAACAGGCGAAGCAGCTCGGCAGGGGACTGGGCCGCCCGGGCAGGCACGACCACGCCGGTACCTCCAGTGGCGATGGCCCCCCACAGCTCCCAGACGGACACGTCAAAGCTGCCGGAGTGGAACAGTGCCCATCGGTCCTTCGGAGTTACGTCGAAGAGCGGAACTGCTGCCCTCAGCAGAGACAGGACATTCGCGTGGCTGACCACGCAGCCCTTCGGCCGACCAGTCGAACCGGACGTATAGATCACGTAGGCCGGACGCTGGCCGTCAGATGCGACAGCGGGGGCAGGAAGGGGCGTCGCGCCGGGCGGCGTCCGTACCGGTACGACCACAGGGCCGGACATGGTCACATCCGGTTCGATAAGCCCGCTAGCAAGGACACGCACTCCCGCGTCCTGGATTACGTACTGGAGCCGGTCCTCCGGGTGACTCGGGTCCAGTGGGACGTAGGCAGCTCCTGCCTTAAGAATGCCCAGGACGCCGACTGGCATGTCGAGCGAACGGTCGACCACAAGGCCAACAGGGTCGCCCGGCCGCACACCGGCTGCCACGAGACGGGCCGCAAGGTCGTTCGCGGCGGCGCCCAGCTCACTGTAGTTCAGGGACGAAACGGCATCGGTGATGGCGGTCCCCGCGGGGCAAATGGCTGCCGCACGCTCGAATAGCTCGGTCAGGGAAGTGATATCTCCATCCAATGACGGAGAACGCCGTTCGATCGGTCGAGTTGGCGCGTGGTCTGTGGTCATAGCAAGGCCCGTCATGCGATTCGTCTCGGATTACTGCTGGCAAATCCGTCAGATCTGGTCCAAAAGCCCCTTGAAGGTATGGCTGAGATCGCTGGCCGTTGCATCCGACACCGCCCTGCCGCGCCAGCTGATCCGCACCAGTGCTCCCTCCGAGCCCGGCCAGACTTCGGTGAGCAACTCGGCCGGAATTCCGGCGTAGGGGAGACGGATAAAGCGAGCATCCAACCCGTCTAGCGCAAGTACTGGCGGTCGGTTGTCCTGCATGGCGAACAGACCTTGGAAGACCGGGGCGCGACTGCCTCGTCGGGGGTTCAGCCGGCGCAGCACTTCGTTGAACCCGACATCCTGGTGTGCGAACGCATCCCGGGCTATGCGCGCCGTGCGGCCGATCAGCTCACCGTTCACGATACCGAGGTCAGCGACACCGAGAGCGCCCACGCGGATCGGCAGCGTGTCAATGTGGCAGCCGATCACTCCAGCCAGCCGTTGATCGGGCCGTTGCGCGGTCGGAACACCAACCGCAAAGTCAAGTTGACCACTGACCTGATGCAACGCCAGCACATAGAGGGCGAACAACACTGTGAACCGTGACGTCTGATACTCCCTCGCGAGCTTGTCGACGGCGTCGAGCTGTCCTGCTGGCACCTGGAACTCGATCTGACGGGGCACCTCGGTGGCATCACTATCGGGAGACCCGGGCAGCATGAGGTCCGGCACATCGGACAGTTGCCGCTGCCACCAGTCGATCTGCCGCTCCAGATCGATATGCGCTCGGTAGCTAGTGTGGATGCGGTGGACCTCGGCCATGGTGGGGAGGACGCCCCAGGCCGGCGGGTGCCCCTGCCGGCGCGCGTTGTACGCGGTTGCGAGGTCCGCAGCGATGACCGACTCGGACCATCCATCGAAGGCAATGTGATGGACAGCCAGTCCAAGAAGAGCCGTTGGGCTGTCGGTGATCGGGATTAGAGCCGCACGCCAGACAGTGCCTGTCGAGAGGTCCAACGGTTGGGTCAGCCGCTCCCGCAGTTCGGCGAGGGCCGATCCCAATTCGGATGCCGGTGTGAGATCGTCCAGTTGAACCGGCACGGGGCATCCCCCCACCTGAGCCACTGGCCGCCGGCCAGAAAGGTACCTTGCCCGCAATGGCTCGTGCCGTTGCTCGACGTCGCCGAGCGCAGCCTGCAGCGCCTCACGGTTCAGCGGACCGACGATGTGCCAGGCGAGGAGGCAGTGGCCGGAAGACGAGTAGGGACTCAGTAGATGCTGCGTCAGAAATGCCGACTGAGAGGGCGAGAGCGGAGCTTCCCCGAGCTTGTCGGACACGGGTAGCTTGGGCCTTGCATTGCGCTCAGCGTTCTCACGGAGCACAGCAGAGAGAGCCTCGGCCGTGTCGTGGTACATAATCTGCGAGACCGGCAAGGGTGTGGCAAGCAGTGCGCTGAGTCGGGCACAGATCCGTCCGGCATCTAGCGACGATCCGCCCAGGGACCGGAATGACGCATCGACTGGCACGTGCGGATGCCCCAGGACCTCGGCGAAGACCCCAGCCACCTTGGCGATGATGGGGTCCTCCGGAGGGATCGCAATACCTTCAGGAAGACGTTCCGCCACCACCACCGGGGTGTACCGGTCGAGCAGGGCTTGTTCGTCGAGCTTGCCGTTGGCGGTCAACGGGAACGAGTCTACGAGGAGGATCTGTTCCGGCAGTTGGTAGGAGGGTAGCGCCTGCCGAGCATCCCGCATGAGCTCGGCCGCGTAGTCGTCTAAGAATCCGGATTCGGTGAGACAGAAGCCGATCAGACCGATGGCGGCTCCCGAGGTGTCTCTCCGGGTGACGACCCTGCACCGCCGGACGTTGGGGAGAGACTCGATCTGGCGCTCCACCTCAGCAGGCTCGACCCGGTGTCCGCGGATCTTCACCTGCCGGTCGGCTCGGCCCAGGTAGTGGAGGAGCCCCTGATCATCCCTCGAAGCGACGTCTCCCGAGCGATACGCGCGGACCCGCTCGCCGTCCACCTCGAGGTAGACGAAGCGTTCGCTCGTCAGCTCAGCCGGACCCAGGTAGCCGAGGGCCAAACCGTCGCCGGTGATGTAGAGCTCACCCGCTTCGCCGGGAGCACATGGCCGGCCATCACGCAGCAGCTGAAAGCCGGTACGGGGAACCGGCTGGCCGATGGGAATGCCGTGCGGTCGTTCGCAGTCGGCCAGTGAGACCCGATGGGTGGTGGTGAAGACCGTACTCTCTACCGGCCCGTATCCGTTGATTAGCGAGATGTCAGGGTGGTGGGTGAGAAAGACCTGCACATGGGGGCCGGAGAGACGTTCACCACCCGTCAGGACCTGATCGAGCCCGCGGAACGACTCAATGTCCTCATCGACAAGCAGATTGAAGAGTGAACTGGTGACCCAGACTGTGTTGACACCGTGCTGTGCGATGACTCGTCGCAGCACATCGGGTGACAGGTACGGCTCCTTGATCACGACTGAGGTTCCGCCGTTCAACAGTGGTGCCCACAGTTCGAGCGAGAAGGCGTCCCACGGCACAGCCGCGGCAAGCGGCATGACGGTGTCGTGGCCGAATCTGGCAAAGCTGGACGGGTGGAACAGCCGGGTAGTGGCGCGATGGGGTGTCACCACACCCTTCGGCTTTCCCGTGGTGCCAGAGGTAAAGAAGACCGAGCACGGGCTGGCCTCAAAGGTCGTTGTGGAGCACGGCTGGGTCCAGCGGGATGCGGTCCGGCCAACCGCTTCGTCGGGAACGTGCCAGGCGCGGATGGCGAGATCCGCTGCCTCCATGAGCTGGTCCGTTCGGTCGGCCGTCTCCGGCCCAGCGATCACGATGTTGGCATCAAGCAGTCGGACAGCCTCCTCGAGGCGGGTCCTTGGCCAGAGCGGGTCCAGGAGGGCGTAGCTGGCGCCGAGCTTCAGCACGGCGAGAAGAGCCACGACCAACTGCGGCGACCGAGGCAGGACGATCGGAACATGCCGGCCTGCGTCGACTCCTGCGGCCGCCAGCTGGAGCGCATAGACATCCGCGGCGTGGTCAACAGCGGCATACGTCACGCTCTCGTCATCGCCGACCACAGCGATCGCATCGGGCCGGCTGGCGGCGTATCGGCCGACGATCTCATGGAGACAGTCGACGCCCGGTCGACTGCCCCCCTCGGTCTGAGCAGAAGGAGACTGAAGCATGACTGAAGGAGTTCTCCGAGCGCATACGTGGTTGACGACCGTGAAGTCGAAGGGGGGGAAGCACCACCGGGGCGTGGCTCGAGCCTGCTCAGCCGGATGCGCTTGGCGGTGATCAGTTCATCAGTTCGATGCAATCCTCTGCAAGAGATATCTGTCAAGCGGCCAGCTCTGATGTCCGTCTTATCCGGATTCGTTCCGAATGCTCTCATGGTGGTCATGTGTTGAAGCTGAGGAAAGATTAACGATCTTGACGGTTCGTCATGATCAGGACTACGGTCTCATCGCGGCCGAACGATCGGCTGAGCAGATGCCCGGGTCGTACGGGTGGGGCATCGTCTAAAGCATCGAAACCGGGGGTCGGGGGACCATATGCGGCTGCACTCTTGCGCGAACTCGTCAGTCGAGCAGCACAGCTCCTGACCAGCAGGCCGTGGGTGAGGAACAACTGCCTGAGCCAGGTCGCCAACTCACGGCTGACTGAATGCTGTCCAATCTCGACTCCAGAGGAGACCTTGACACGTGATTGAGCCTGCCCTAGTGGAGCAGCGGGCCGAAGAAGCTCGCAGAAATGAACAGAACTTCCTGTCTGGGGAAGGGATTTGGCTCCGAACCGAAGATGGTCGAACACTCCTTGATGCTGCGTCAGGGACGTTCAATCTCCCTCTCGGCTACGCACATCCACATGTGGTCATGGCCGTACAGGAGCAGGCCGGCCGGATCTCCCATGCGAGTTCGGCGTTCACTGGATCGGCAGGCCAGGCACTGGCCGCACGGTTGCTCGCGCACGCGCCGAATGGCATCAACCGGGCTTGGGTGCGGGACGTCACAGGTTCAACCGCGAACGAGTGTGCCGTCAGGCTCGCGCAGAAGGCAACCGGCCGACGCCAGGTGGTGAGCTTCTTCCTCTCGCATCACGGGCAGACCATGGCTACGACAGCGATGTCCGGCAACGCCTTCCGGCGGGAGGGCTTCCCCGCCAACGCGACAGCCGAGACCCTGATCGTGCCAGGACCCTACTGCCGACGGTGCTTCTATGGGCAGACCTATCCTGACTGTCGCACCATGTGCGCCACTCGGATCGAGGACTTCCTGGAGTTCGCCAGTAGCGGCTCGGTGGCCGCAGTGCTGGTGGAGCCGGTCCTCGGCAACGGGGGGAATATCGTGCCGCCGCCGGAGTTCTTCCAAGAGCTGCGGCGGATCTGCGACCGGCATGGGATCGTTGTGATCGCCGACGAGATCCAGACCGGGCTCGGCCGTACCGGGACAATGTTCGGAAGTGAGGCCTTGGGCCTGCGGCCCGATGTGATCACCTTGGCCAAGGGACTTGGCGGCATTGGGCTTCCGATGGGAGCGGTGCTGATGCGCGAGGAGTTCGACTGCCTGGAGTCGTATCAGCACTCCTTCACCAACGGGGCCAACCTGCTTGCCGTCTCTGCTGCGCATGCCACTCTCGATGTGCTCGAGCAGCCCGGATTCCTGGAGAACGTTCGGGCTGGAGGCCAGAAGCTGGGACAACAACTTCGGGCTTTGGCCGGCGAGTTCCCACTCATCTCTGATGTGCGTGGGCTTGGCTATATGTGGGGACTTGAAATTTCGCGCCCGGACGGCTCCCCCGATGTCGAGTTCACCAAGGCCGTCCTCGATCAGGCCGAACAGGAGCAGGGCCTCATCCTGCGCGGATCCCGCTACGGCCGCGGAAACGTAGTCAAGGTGCGCCCTGCGCTGATCGCGACGGAAGACGATCTCACGGAGATCGTCGCTCGGCTCCGCCTGGCCTTCTTCGGGGCCCAGAAGACTCTCGGAAGGGATTGAACATGAAAGCCCTCGTCTATCACGGTCCTTGGGACATCAGGATTGAGGACCGTCCGGACCCGCGGGTCAACCGGCCTCGCGACGTCGTGGTCCGCGTACTCCACACCGGTATCTGCGGCACCGACCTCGGTATTGCCACCGGCCGGTACGTTGCCAAGTCGGGCGTTGTCATGGGGCACGAGAGCATCGGTGAGGTGGTCGAGATCGGCAGCGCTGTCGACGACCTGGCCATCGGCACGCCGGTCGTGATCAACCCGACGTACTTCTGCGGTGCTTGCACGATGTGCCGGTCTGGACGTGAGAACCACTGCACACGGAAGCATGAGACAGAGGCCGGCGTATCCGCCGACGGCCTGTTCGCCGAGTACTACCTGACTTCGCGAGAGTTTGTCTATCCGATACCCGACGGGGCGGACCCGCTCGCCGTTGTACTGAGCGAACCGCTGTCCTGCGCAATGACCGGCGTGGGCAGGCTGCAGCTGCGCCCGCAGCTGCGCGCCGCCGTGCTCGGGGCGGGGCCGATGGGCGTGCTCTATGCGGGACTCCTGGCCCAGCGTGGCCTGTCAGGCGTTCTGGTGGAATCCTCGGAGCCGAGGGCCGAGCGAGTACGCGAGCTCTGGGCCAGCCCCTGGGCAGTCGTCGATAGCCTCTCTGCTGCCGTATCCAGCCTGGCGCGTGAAGAGCAAGGATCGGCCGGCCTTGACGTCATTGTGGACACCACTGGCGCGCTGCTGGAGGAGTCGCTGCCGAAGCTCAACCCTGGTGGCCAGCTGCTGCTCGTTGGGCTGAGTAGCGGACGGGCGTCGGTCGATCCGGCCTGGATCGCTGACAACAGCATCCAGGTACTCGGGTCCATTGACTCGCTCGGGACATTTGGCGATGCTGTCGAACTGCTTTCTCGACAGGTTCTGGGGATTGAGCGGATGGTGACCGCTGAGTTGCCGTTGGAAGAGTTTGAGGAGGCGTTCTCACTGCTCGGCGTTGATCTCGCTGGAGGGCGCCGCGTCGCCCCCAGCGGCCACGTCAAGGTTTGTCTGGTGCCCGGAGAGTTGGGGCGGGAAGCGTGATAGATCCCGCCGATGTGCTCGTCATCGGGTTCAACACCATGGACCTGGTCTTCACCGGTTCCGAGGCGCTGCATCCAGACCAGAAGGTCTATGCACAGAGCCTGACCCAGATGGCTGGCGGGCAGAGCTGCAACGTCGCCGTCGACCTCGCGGGACTTGGTCTGACGGTCCGCTATATCGGCATGTTTGGTGACGATGCTTGGGGTGAGCGGGCGCGCCACTCGCTCACGTCGGTCGGCATCGACGCGAGCTCGTCGATGGTCGTGACCGGGTGCCCAAACCACGTCGCGGTCGTCATCGTGGACACGGCCGGTACCCGGTCGATCGTGATGTGTAAGGACCCGCGGTTGACACCCCCGTCGGGGTTGCTGACCACTACCTCCCTGGCTGGCGTGCGGGCTCTCTACACCGATGGTCACGAGTTCGAACTATCTGTGGCCGCCGCCGAGTTGGCGACGAGCCTCGGAGTGCGCGTGTTCGCGGATCTGGAGGTTGTTACGACGGACAGTGCACGCCTGATGCGTTATGTGGATGAGTTGGTTGCGCCGCTCGACGTCATTCGCGGTCTGGCCGGCACCGACGACGAGGTTGAGGCGCTCCGAGTAGTCCAAAGCATGGGCCCCGAGATCGTGGTGGCGACCAAGGGCGGTGCCGGCTGTGCCGGGCTTGATGAGGAGGGCAGGTTCTTTACCTTGCCCGCGCATCCGGTGACGGTGCGGGACAGCACCGGGGCAGGGGACGCCTTCCACGCCGGCTTCATCGGCGTCCGGCTGCGCGGGGGCAGCATCCGGTCGGCCGCGGCAGCCGGCAACCGGGTCGGGGCACTCAAGTGCGAGCACCCAGGGCCTCGGGTACCCCAGGCTGCTCTGGCGACCTTGTGGAAGGAACTGGAGCAGAACGGCGAGGGGCAGGCCTGATGTCCGGCACCGTGAGTACTGAGTCGGCTGTCGCGGCGGTCCTATTCGACTGCGACGGGTTGCTTGCAGACACGGAACCCACCTGGGCCCTTGCGATGAGCAGAGTCCTTGAGCGGTACGGCGTCGCGGCGGACATCCAGGCCCTGAACGAGGAACTGACCGGGGTATCGATCACACAGACGGTGTGGCGTCTGCACCAGCTGGCTGGCCGGCCGGAACCTACTCGGCAAGAATTGGAGGCCGAGCTGCTGCGTGCCTACGCCTGGGCGGTGAGCGAGCGCCCGGTCTCGCCGATGCCCGGAGCGGTGGAGTTGGTCAAACGCCTGGCCGGGCGGGCGCCATTGGCTGTCGTGTCCAATAGTCCCCGGGACGCGGTGCTGGCGATCCTGGAGGGCATCGGCATTCGCGGGCTGATCTCAGTGGTGATGGGCGCCCACGGTGTGTGCCCACCCAAGCCTGATCCGGCGCCCTACCTTCAGGCGTGCACGGCATTGGGCGTATCCGCTGCCAGTTGCGTCGCCTTCGAGGATTCGCCTTCGGGCGCCGCAGCTGCGGTGGCTGCAGGACTCAGGGTCCTCGTCGTTCCGTCGCCAGGCACTGCCGCGGGCGACTTCCCTCCGAGCTGCCGGAGATTGACATCGCTCGGGGACCTGAGCGCGCTTGGGCCGTACCTCCCGGTCCACTGGGAGGACGAGCGATCGACAGTGTCACAGCAGGAAGTGGAGTCTTGAGGACCGAAGCGGAAGCAATGCCACACATTCCTGTCGCCGACACGCAGGCGTCCATCCTGGGGTTTCTGTCTGGGCCAGGTGGCAGCGCCGGCGATCCGTACGTGCTGCCGTGCTGCTTCGAGGTGTCCGGCCCAGTCGATATCGAGCGGTTCGCCAGCGCCAGCTACGCACTGGGCCTACGTCATGGCGCTTTGCGTACGCGGTTCACATTAGGAGCCCAAGGCTGGCAGCAGCGCATCGTAGCGCCCGCCGAGGTGGACTTCGCTTACTCGCAGGTTACGGGTTCCCACGCCCTGGCGTCCGCTCTGGGCTTGGCTGAGGAGGAGTGCCGCACCGGGTTCGACCTGGTCCGGACGTCACCGTATCGGGTTCGGCTGTACCAGACCGGCCACGAGCGGTATCTCGCACTCTTCCTGTTCCACCACGTGGCCTGCGACGGCTGGTCGCGTACGGTCGCTCTTCGCGATTTCGGCCCCCTCTACCGGCAGCAGGGCGCAGACGGCTCCTCGGTACGCCAGTACGTCGAGTTCATCGAATGGCAGCGCAAACAGGTCGAGAGCGAGTCATGGCAGCGGCATCTCGACTACTGGGCCCGGCGAATGCAGGACTTCTCACCCGCCGGCTCGGTCGTGGAGGCGGCCTCACAGACCGGAGACTACACAGCCGGACAGCTGCAACTGACCGTTCCGCAGGAGCTTCAGGAATCGGTGGCAACGGCGGGACGCGACAGAGGCATCAGCCCCTATCTGGTTCACACTGCGGCGTGGGCACTGGCCGTCGGCGATGTGTTCGGTGCGCAGTCCTTCCTGCTGGCCAGTCCAGTCGCGCTGAGGCATCGACCCGGCTGGATGAAGGTCGTCGGCGATCTCACCAACATGCTGCTTACACCCGTCTCGGTGGAGTCGGGAACATCGTTCCCGGACCTGCTCCACGAACTGCACGGGTCGCACTACGGCGCCCTTCAGCACCTCGATGTCCACTACCAGCGCACCATGCAGGGCATCGGACGGCCAGCGGACTACCACGTCCGGATCGGCTACCATACCCAGCCGCCCGCAAGGCTCGATCTGGACGGGGCACAGGCCCGGGAGCTGACCATGCCGGGCGACCTCGCCACCCGACGTCTGGTCTCGCTCGAGCTGGATGCGTCAGGCGGTACGCCTTCCGGCCTGATCCTCTACCGCAGGGCCCTGGTGTCGGAAGGCGACGCTCTAGGCCTGCGGACTGCCTACTTGAATCGACTGAATGACTCCGTGAAATCCATGCAAGGGGAAAACCATGACTGACACCGCAAGGAAGGAAGCGGTGCTAACCACCATCTGGCAGGACCTTCTGGAGGTGGAGGTCGCACCTGGGGACAACTTCTTCGACCTCGGTGGCTACTCGCTGTTGGTGGTGACCATGGTGAGCGAGGCACGGAAGCAGGGCATCGACGTTACCCCCGATGACGTCTTCCAGTACCAGACACTGCGGAAGATCGCCGCGGCCGCCGTGGACAGTGCGTCGGACCAGTAGCGGAGAGAGCGCACAGGAGATCTTGACCTCATGAAGTGGAACCTTCGCAGGGCGGCGGCGAGCCGGGATATCTGGACAGCTGTTGAACTGCACCGCAGACTCGCCAACCACGGCTTGGTCATCTCGACCGGCAAGATGTCCGGATTGTGGTCCGGCCAGCCGCTCAGCATGAAGCTGGCGGACCTCGACGCCCTCTGCGCCGTACTGGACTGTGGCGTCGCAGACCTCCTTATACCTGATACGACGGGACGTGAGAAGTGAGGATCCGCCGCCGATCGGGCGCTGGCGCCGGCATCCTCCCGAGCAGCTCAGGGGTCTGGTGGTTCGGCTCCGCTCGACTGCTTGACTCGATTGGCACTGGGTTCTTCTACTCCGGAGCACTGCTGTTCTTCCAGCAGACCTCGCATCTGACGCTCGGCACCGTCGGTATGGGTCTAACAGCCGCCGCACTGGCGGCGCTCCCGCTGATGTTCGTCATCGGGCGCCTGGTCGATCGGTTCGGACCGAAGAGATGGCTGATCGCATCGGCGATTCTCCGAGCTCTCGTGTTCATCGCCTACGTCCGCTGCCATGGACTGCCCGCCTTCCTGCTACTTTCGCTCGCTGCGGCGCTCGGAAACCGCACCGAGCAAGCAGCCACCCCCGTGTTCTGCCAGGGGCTCACGAGGGAAGGCGAACTGAGTCGTTGGGTATCCCTCAACCGACTGATGTCCAACGTTGGCCTGGGAGCCGGGGCCATGTTCAATAGCCTGCTGATGGCATCCGGCCACCGCAACATGACCCTCGTCGGTCTCGCCAACGCCGCGAGCTTCCTAGGATCGGCGCTCCTCATCCTGCCGTTGCGGACCCGGACCGGGGACGCCACGACGCGACGGGCCACCCACGTCAAGCCATGGCGGAACCCGCCCTTCGTCCGGGCAGCGGGTGCGAACGCCATGCTCTGGATGGCGGCGGTGGCGCTGGAGAATGCGCTGCCGCTCTACCTGGTGGAGGTGCTCCACTTGCCAGGATGGACCGCGGGCCTGATGTTCACCTTGAACACAGTGTTGTTGATGGTGCTGCAGCTTCCTACCGCCCGCTATCTCGACCGATTCGCGCCCGCGGCCGGTCTGGTCTTTGGCGCACTGGTCTGTGCCAGCGCGTGCGGAATGCTGCAGGTGCTGCACGACCTAGCAAATGAGTTCCAACTGCCGCTCGCGGGAGCCGCCATGGTGGTCTGGACGGTGGGTGAAATGGCGGCATTCCAGGCCGGGATGATGCTGCTCACCTCGATCCCGCCCGAGGAACTGCGCGGCTCGTACATGGCGTTCAACCAGATCCCGATCGGTGTTGCGGTCGCGCTGGCCCCGCTGCTGGCCGCCGGGGCCCTCCAGGAGCGACCCGTATTGCTTTGGTGGGGTGTCGGTGGCGCGGCTGTGACGGCCGCACTGCTTGCCGGCCTGCGCTTGACAGGTAGCTTCCAACGGATGGAGACGAAGGAATTGTGACCAACCAGGAAGTTCGCATCGAGGAGCACGAGAGCTGGGCCTCGCTTCCCTGCCAGGAGTGGGACTCGCTGACCCGCAACGAGGATTTCTATCTCTCGCATGCGATGCTCGGGTCGGTCGAGCGGGTGGCTGGTGTGCCGTTCCGCTATTTCCTGCTGTGGCGTGGCGACCACCTGGTCGCAACGCTTGTCTGCACCCTGGCTGATACCACGGCCCCGTGGGTACTGGGCCGCCCGGATACCGCCGCCAAGTGGTGTGCGGAGGAGGGTATGCCGGGCGCGGCTGCTTACCTGGATTCGCTGCCCGGCGATCCGAGTGATCTGTTGATGCCGGCGGTGGTATGCGGCGGTCGGCATGTTGGAGGCACGCGCGCGCTCGTGTCCGCAGATGCCACCGACGAGGACATGGACGTGCTGTTGGAGGCAGCGGAGGATTGGGGGCGAAGCGTAGGGGCTCGTTCAACAGCCTTCCTCTATCTGGACCAAGCTGAGGAGCTGACCAGCAGAGTGCTTCGAGCAAGGGGGTACCAGTCGTACACTTCAGGCCGCTACAGCCGCCTGCTGGTGCCCGAGGGGGGCTTCGACGAGTACATCAGCCGCTTCTCGCGCGAGCGCCGGAAAAACGCGCTCGCGGAGCGGCGCAAGGTCCGGGAACGCGGTGTGGACGTGCGACTGGAGAACCTAGGCTCTGTCTCGCTGGATCGGATCGCTGAACTCGAAGTCAACCTGTTCCACAAGCACGGTCAAACGCATCGCGAACCCGAGGACTCGCGGGCTGCGATGGCGGACCTTCTCGATGTGCTGGGTGAGCGTGCCTTCGTGGTTCTCGCAGTCGGGGACGGCGACGTGCGGGGGTTCGGCTTGGTCGCTCAACAGGGCGACAGCTGGCATGGCCTGAGGGCCGGCTTCGATTACGGATTCCAGGGAAAGCTGCCGCTGTACTACGAGCTGCTGTACTACCGGCTCATCGACGAAGCGGCGCAGCAGGGAATCGCCGAGATCCACTATGGCATCGGCAGTGAGAAGGCCAAACGCAGCCGGGGTTGCATTGCCAGCGACCAGTACGGCTTCATCCTGCAATCGAAGGGAGAACCGGCGTGACTGTGCCCACTTCGGCAACACACATCATTTGGGACTGGAACGGCACGCTACTCGACGACGTGGAGCTGATCGTCGCATCCGCGAATCACGCCTTCGTGCGCGCTGGCTTGTCACCGGTCTCGGTTGCGCAGTACCGGGACCGGTTCGCCATCTCGTCAGCGGAGTTCATCCGGAACCTGTTCGGCCGGATACCGGCCGACGACGCGGTTGAGGCCATGAACGCCGCCTATCAGGACCACTACCGCGCCAACCGCACCGATTGCGATCTGACGGTCGACGCACTGCGATGTCTGCGGGACTGGCAGCAAGGAGGCGGCACGCAGTCCCTCCTGTCGCTGCACGCCCATGCCGATCTCCGAGAGCTTGTTGAAGAGCATGGCATCACCTCATACTTCGAGGTGGTAGCCGGCCGAGAAGGTGCTGCGCCTGACGGCAAGTACGGCCACCTCCTGCGCCACCTGGAGCTGCTGGACGGTCGGGGGATCCGGTCGGAACACGTCGTCATGATCGGTGACACATTGGACGATGCGCTGGCGGCTCAGCGGGCAGGGGTTTCGGTGGTTCTCTACTCGGGTGGTGTACAGGTGGCTTCGGCACTCAAGGAGGCCGGAGTGCCGGTGGTCGATTCGCTCTCCCAGGCTGTCACCGAAGCCAGGCGACCGAGGTCGGCCGCCTGATGCTTCATCGGGCACGGGGGCGGCATTCTGCCCCCGTGCCCGACGCCATGGTTACCGGTAGGACGTGCCACCACCGGTAGCCAGCTCACTTGCTACCGCCGTGAGTGCTGTTTCCCAGTCGCTCACTGGAATAGGCGGGAGAATATCGTCCCAGAGCGCCATGAAAACTCCGCGCATCTGGAGCATTCCGGTCGGCCTGGCCAGCACGAAATACCGCAGATGGGCGCCGCCGTCACCCCACTTGTAGATATGAACCCGACCAATTCCGGGAAGTGACTGGATGGCCCGCTCGACCCGCTGGAGGACCGGCCCGGAGGATCGCGACAGGTTTTCTGGGAGAGTCGCGAAATCCGAATGGTGTCGCGGTGACACTGTGATGAGAATGGGGGCACCCGTGGGGCCGCCAGTATGGCGGACGGCCCAGTCCTCATCGGCCCAGATCACATTCCTGTCCGGTTGCTGACACAAGCCACAGTCTTCTGGCCCGAACTCGCCCGGACGAACGGGCTCGGGTACTACCGGGGGTTCCAGCAACCGGATCGGGGCGTCATTGTGCCAAGGAAGCCCTTCCCATCCTTCGATGCCTTCCGCAGTGAAAGGGATCTGCTTCCCGATGGGGAGATTCCTGACGTAGTCACTAGGTTCTATCATGCTGACATGATGCCAGAATATTCCCTCTAGGAAAAGGTCGGATTTCCCGTACCCGGGCCACTTCAGGTGACCGACGCGTATTTCTCGCGAACCTGTTCGGCAACGCGGGGCCAGGAAAATTCGGCGACGGCCCGCCGCCGGCCCGCTGCGCCCAGACGCGCGGCCATAGCCGGATCACGGAGCAGTTCGTTGACTCGGGCGGCAATCTCCTTGGCGAACACATCAGGAGCAGCCGGCTCGCCGTCCGCTATCGGGTCGAACGGGACGAGCAGTCCGGTCTCCCCGTCGATGACTACTTCCGGCACTCCTCCGGTTGCGGTGCCGACGACAGGGGTGGCGCATGCCATGGCTTCCAGGTTCACGATTCCCATCGGCTCGTAGATCGAGGGGCACACGAAGACCTGTGCATGGCTGAGCAACTGCTTCAGTGCGGCACGTGAAAAAGAGTTCTGGATCCAGGTCACCTCGGTTCCGCTACGACGCAGCGCTTCCACGGCGATTCCGAACTTCCGGCGCTGCTCTGCCGTGTCTGCGGACTGGGCCACGATGACGAGCCGTGCACCTGGAAGGAAGTGCTCGGCAGCGCGTAGCAGATGACCCAGTCCCTTCTGTCGGGTGATCCGTGCGACACAGACGACGAGCGGCTGGTCCAACGGTAGCCCAAAGGCCTCGAGTGAGTCGGTACCGCTGTCCGGGGCGAACGCCTCCACATCGATGCCGTTGTGGATCACCGAGATGCGGCCGCTATCGATATTCGGGTAGACACGCAGAAGGTCGGAAGCCATGGCCTCGGATACCGTGATGACATGGTCGGCCGTGGCCAGCGCCGTTTCCTCCAGAAAGGACGAGAGTCGGTAACCATCGCCGAGCTGAGTCGCCTTCCAAGGACGGAGGGGCTCAAGGCTGTGAGCGGTCACGACATGGGGAATCCCGTAGCGCACCTTGGCGAGGTGCCCGGCGAAGTTGGTGTACCAGGTATGGCTGTGCACGACGGAAGTTCCTTGGACCGCCGCGGACATGGTCAGATTGACCGCCATCGCCTGGAGCGCCGGATCGCCGTCGGCGAACCGGTCAACAACCTGGTGTGCCTCGACGTCGGCTTCACTCCTGGACTCGCCGAAGCAGTGCACCCGGACGTCGACCGATCGGCGCAGCTGCCTGACCAAGTTGACGACGTGCTCGCCTGCTCCGCCGTAGACGAATGGCGGGTACTCGCGGGTCAACAGGTCGACGCGCATGGAGGGAACTCTCCTTCCTCGAGTATACGGTCGAGCACGCTAGCCACTCCGTCGTCGTCATTGGCCGGAGCGATCTCATCGGCCACGGCCTTGAGCTCGGGATGCCCGTTGCTCATGGCGACCCCGTACCCCGCCCAGGCCAGCATGGGGATGTCGTTCGGCATGTCACCGAACGCGATGACCTCGTTGCGCGGAATGCCCAGGGCCTCGGCTACCCGAGCCAGGCCCGTGGCCTTGTCGAAGCCACTCGGCAGTACCTCGACGATCTCGAAGCCGGCATGGACGACGTTGAGCTTCTGTGGACAGAGCCGGCTGGCGATGGCGGCCAGGTCGACATCTGGCAGTTCGCGATGGCGAATCAGTACCTTGTCCACGGGTTGGCTCCATAGGTCCTCCACGGAAGACAGCCGGAAGGGCGCGAGCGCACGCTCGTCGCCTCGGATGAAGTTCTCGGTGATCACAAATTCGCCGTGCAGTCCGGAGGTGACAACCGCGAGATCCACCGGGCCGACCTGCGAAGCGAGTCGAGCGACGAAGGGACGTGCGATCAGCGGGTCCAGGCGGGCGCTTGAGCGGAGTAGACCACGACCAGCGTCGTAGAGCTGCGCTCCCTGCCCGCACACGGCGAGGCCGCGGTAACCGAGTGACCGGAAGAATGAGCCGCAGCCGGAAGCCGGACGGCCGGTCACCACCACATGGTGGACTCCGATCCCGGCGAGGCGGCGCAGAGACGTCCTGGTGCGGGCCGACAAGGCGGTATCGCTGCGCAGCAATGTCCCGTCAAGATCCGTGGCAACCAGGCGGAACGCTCGCCGATCCAGCGGCCTTGCCAAGAGACCGGAGCGGCTGGGGACACGCATCAGGCTGTCACCTCGGCAAGTCGGCCGTAGATGGCCGCGTACTCGCTCGCTGTCCGATCCCACGACCAGTCCTGCCGCATGGCCCGGCAGCGGGCAGCAGCCAACTGCGCGGGACGGTTCGACATCCATTCCAACGCGGCAAGGACCGTGGCCCGAACCGACCGTGCGCTGTGATCGGGGATCAGGAATCCACTCCCGTCATCTGGGTCGAGACGAAGGTCGCTTACTGTGTCCTTGAGCCCACCCACCGGGCTGACCAGAGGCAGCGTTCCATAGCGATAGGCGATCAGCTGGTTGAGGCCACAGGGCTCAACCCGTGATGGCATCACCGTGAGGTCGGCTCCCGCGTAGGCGAGCCACGCGATGTCCTGGTCGAACTGCGGCAGGTACCCGATGTGGGCCGGCGCGTCGTTACACAGATCCCTGATCTGGCCCCGCAGTTCACCGCTGGCTGGACCCACCAGGACCAACTGCACCTCCCCGCGGTGCAGCATCGGGGTCAGGGCAGCGATCAGCAGGTCGCTGCCCTTCTCATGGACGAAACGCGAACAGACGCCGATCACTGGAATGGAGTCGTCCTCGCGCAGCGCCAGTCGCTTCTGCAGTGCCTGCTTGTTCAGTCGCTTGCCCGTCTCTGCGGATGCGGCCTCGTACGGAATGGTTGGGCGACCGATTGCCGCTGGGTCCCAGAGCTGGGCGTCGACGCCGAAGACAATCCCGCCGAGGCGCCGCTGGATCAGTGGTGGTCCGAGCGGGGAGTCGCGAAGGTTCAGCAGCAGTTCCTTCGCGTAGCTTGGGCTGCATGTGACCACGATGTCAGCGGCGAGGACCGCAGCCAGGAGCAGACTGGGTTGCCCTTGCACATGCTGCTCGAGCTGGTGGCCCTGACGCTTGGGAAGGCCCGCCTCAGTCGGAGTCACATTTAACTTACCCTGATAAAGGCCGTTGTGAATGGTGAGCAACTGTGGCAGAGCGGGGATCCGGTCACGGATGTGGGCCATGGCGGCACCGGATTGCCAGTCGTTTCCGTGGACGAGATCGTAGTCAGGTACCTTGGTGGCCATCCAGTCCGCGACACACCAGCCGAAGAAGGCTGCACGCTCTGTTTCGTCAGCAAAGGCCGAATAGTTCGTATTGCGGTAGATTCCCTCGCGGTCGTACCATGCGTCGGCACGGAGCAGGTAGATGTCGCACGTGCCGCTGTGGTCCAATAGCCGGTGTATAGAAGCCGGTGACTGAACGCCGGCGATCTCCCGCTCTCCCAGTTCAGCTATACGAACTGTACGCAGGCCAAGCTGCTCGACTAGTCGCGGGTAGTAGGGAAGAACGATGTCATGCTGCAGGCCGTGTTGTCGTCCCAGGGCGGTCGGCAGCGCGTTACTGCTGAGACCAAGGCCGCCTTCCGAAAAGAACGGAGCGTACTCCTGGGTGATGTAGAGACACTTCAAGACGGTGAGCTCCGAATAGGCAGTTAACGGACCAGTGGTGCGTTGGTCGGCTGGCGTTGCTTCCTCAGATATCTGTCAGCGCCGTGCGCAGTCGCGCAGCGACTTGTTCCGGCAGTGCTTCACTGACGAATGCGCCAGCTCCAAGTTCGCCAGCGGCGAGCCGCTTCGTGTTTTCCGGGGAGGAACGATCCGAGAAGATTTGGACGTGGAGGTGGGCTGCAGCCCGCCCAAGCCGAGCCGGCGCCTGGACCCACACGGCCATGTACGGCAGAGGCTGGTCGGTGACGTGCTCGAACTGTTGGAGGACGCGCTGGTAGGCGAATGCCAGGTCCGCTCGTTCATCCTCGCTCAGGGCGTCGAGGTCCGGCACGTGCCGGTGAGCGTACAAATGCACCTCGAAGGGCCAGCGGGCGGCGTAGGGCACGAAGGCGATCCAATGGGACGTGCGTAGGACTAGACGCTCACCGCCCCGCTCCTCATCGGCGAGGATACGGCAGAACAAACATCCACGGCCGGACTGGTGCGCTCGGGTGGCTGCATCCTGCATCCGTTGGAAGCGGGGAGGGATGAATGGGTAGGCGTAGATCTGCCCGTGCGGGTGGGACAGCGTCGCGCCGATCTCAGCCCCGCGGTTCTCGAAGCAGACGACCTGCTCCACTCCGGTGACCTCGTTGAGTGAGCGAGTGCGGTCGATCCACGCTTCGATGACCGTCCGGACGCGCGACAGCGGCAGCTGCGACAGCGACGTGTCGTGATCGCTCGAGAACGAGATCACCTCGCACCTGCCGGCGGCTGGTGCACCGACCTGGATGCCTTCTTGCATCTGTGAGATCGAGGCTGGAGGGCCCCCCAAGGCTGGAAAGCGGTTCTCGAAGACGGCGACGTCGTAGTCTGTGGCCGGTATCTCGGTCTCAGTGGCCTGTGTGGTCGGACACAGCGCGCACTGCTGCTCCCCACTCTGCAGCCGCCGAGAGCGGTGTGGAGCGATGATCACCCACTCCTCGGTCACTGGGTCCCAACGGAGCTCCGAGCGGACCTGCAACGAAGGTAGCTGACGGTGATCGACCGGGAGGGGGGAACGCCGCCCATTATCGTTGTAGAGAAAGAGAATGCGTCCGTCGGCAAGCCTGCCCTGTACTGGCAGCGGCCGACTCACGCCGTTCCCCTGTGTAGCTCGGCGATGAGTTGTAGCGCCTCCGCGGTAGTCAACGTACGCAGATCCGGCTCGAGTACCTCGGCATACTCGCCGGACTCCACCGGCTGCGGGCCGACGCGAGCCGTTCTGCAACCTGCAGCAACGCCCGCACCGACATCACTGGCAAAGTCGCCCACCATCCAGGACCTGGAGAGATCGAGATCGAGTTCCCGGGCTGCCTGGAACAGCAGCCCGGGTTCGGGCTTGCGGCAATCACAACGGATCGAAAATGCCGGGACCTTCCCCTCCGGGTGATGAGGGCAAACATAGATTCCGTCGAGTTCCACACCCAGAATGCCGAGCTCTTCCTGAAGATGGCGGTGCATCTCTGAGAGGTCCTGAAGAGTGAAGAAGCCACGGGCGATACCGGACTGATTGGTAATTGCAACCAGGGCATACCCGAGTCGTTGCAGGATGTTCAGAGGCTTGCCGATGCCGGGCAGAAGCACCAGATCTTCTGGAGAATTTGGGTAGTGGCGTGGTTCCGTCAATGTCCCATCTCGGTCCAGGAAGACGGCGGCGCGACTGCTCACTGGGGAATCTCCGGAACGGAGGCGAGTATGGGGACGTGCTGAGAGCTAAGGGTGTTGCGCAGACAGCGGGCGAGAATATGGGCCATCGACAGGTGGATGTCCTCCTGCTCCTCAATTCGTGCTGCCGGTGCAGCGACCCAGTAGTCGCACAGATCGGCAGCCTGCCCGCCGGTGGGCCCCAAGAGCCCGGCCGTCCGCATGCCGAGCTTGCGAGCGCTCCGCAGGCCCTCGAGGACATTTGGAGAAGTCCCGCTTGTACTGATGGCGATCAGGAGATCTCCCGGGCGCGCCAAGCCCTCCAGCTGCCTGCTAAAGACCGAGCCGTAGCCGACATCGTTTGCCCACGCGGTGAGCGCCGGTACATTGTCGACCAGGGACACCACGTGCAGTGGAGGAAGGTCGGGGATTCTGGTGCCCTTGCCCAGATCCGTAGCGAGATGAGAGGCAGTTGCCGCGCTACCGCCATTGCCGCAAACGTAGACGACGCGGCGTTCCCGATAGGCGCGCTCGACCAGGGCCACAACCGAGAGTAGATCGGCCAGTGAGATCTTGCTGAGCGCTTGGTGCAAATTCCCCAGGTATGCGGAGATCTCGAGCTGATGATCGGCGCCTCCATGCATGACTGAAGTGCCCATGAGCGACACCCCCAATTCTTCAGGCACGCAGTGACTCCAGCGATGGGCTGATATGTACCCCTTTGCAGCCGATCCGCTGGCTCTGGCAGCTTGGGGGCATGTTGATACTGCGATGTCGAGCTGCAATCGTCAACCCTCTATTGAGTGAGGGTCGGGCGAGGGGCTCCGCGCAATCAGGATCCCTGCGGAAATCTCAGAAATTCTGATGCGAGTTCAGTTGGGCCGGGTTTGGGTTGGCAGCGGGTAGGTCAGGCCTCACGTATGTTGCTGTGACTTCTGTCACCCATGAAGTTCGGATGGTGCGTGCGAGTCGGGGAGCCAGCGCGATCCGGTTGACCCCCGGACGACCAGATCAGGCTGGAAAGCAAACTCGTGGTGCTGCTCCGGGGTTCCCTTTACTTCCTCTACGAGTGCGGCGACAGCAGCGTTCGCCATTGCCGCCGTCGGCTGCCGGATGGTGGTGAGGGGTGGCTCTGTGAAGGCCATTAGCCTCGGGCTTTCACGGCGACTGCTGTCCGATGGGTGATCAGAAAAGAGAAAAGTGCTCCTGACCTGCAACGATGGGACTTGTCTAGGGTCCAGTCAGCTGCGTGGAAAGAAGCACTTCTCAGGTGAACACTACCGGGTCGTACCCGCGTGT
>NZ_JBVHLF010000061.1:7192-46593 GCF_055559155.1 Kitasatospora sp. NPDC024654 | reverse complement strand
CCCCCCCCCCCCCCCCCCCCCCCCCCCTCCCCCCCCCCCCCCCCCCCCCCCCCCCCCCCCCCCCCCCCCCCCCCCCCCCCCCCCCCCCCCCCCCCGCTGCTCCAGTGCGTGGAACCGGTCCGATGGTGTCAGCGGGCCGGACGGCGCTGGCGTCCGGTGCCGTAGTTGGAGCCGCTCTTCGAACCGCTGCCCGGCTTCGCGGCGCCGCTCGACTTACCCAGGAACCCGGCCGCCGTACGGGGGTTGCCGCCACCGCCGGTGCCACCGCCGAGGCGCTGCTTGGGGCGCGGCCGGCGCGGGTTGCCGTTCACGTCGACGTCCTTCGGACGCGACGAACGCGGCCCGCCGGTACGCCGCTTGGCGCCAGCAGCCGCGGTACCCGCGCCCTCGGTCGGAGCGGCGGCCGAACCCGGAGTCGCGACCACCGCCGGCGCCAGCGTCACCGCGACCCCCGACGGGGTGCGCGCGCCGGTGATCCGGGTCAGCTCGGCGTCGCCGGGACGGACCTTGGTGGTCACCGGCCGGATGCCCGCCGTCGACATCAGCTTCGTCATGTCACGCCGCTGCTCGGGCAGCACCAGCGTGACCACCGTGCCCGACTCGCCCGCCCGGGCCGTGCGGCCACCGCGGTGCAGGTAGTCCTTGTGGTCGATCGGCGGATCAACGTTGACAACCAGGTCGAGCCCGTCAATGTGGATGCCACGCGCCGCGACGTTGGTCGCGATCAACGCCGTGACCTGACCGTCGCGGAACTGGTCCAGCGTACGGTTGCGCTGCGGCTGCGACTTGCCGCCGTGCAGCGCGGCCGCCCGGACGCCGGTCGCCAGCAGTTGCTTGGCCAGCCGGTCCGCGCCGTGCTTGGTGTGCACGAACATGATCACGCGCCCCTCGCGGGAGGCGATGTGCGCGGTGGCGGAGGCCTTGTCCGCCGGGTCGAGCTGGAGCACGTGGTGCTCCATGGTGGTCACCGCGCCCTGCGAGGGGTCCACCGAGTGGGTGACCGGGTCGGTGAGGAAGCGCTGCACCAGCCGGTCGACGTTGCGGTCCAGAGTGGCGGAGAAGAGCATCCGCTGGCCGCCCTCGGCCACCTGCTCCAGCAACTTGCTGACCTGCGGCAGGAAGCCCATGTCGGCCATCTGGTCGGCCTCGTCCAGGACGGTGACGGCCACCTCGTCGAGCCGCACGTCCTGGCGGCCGATCAGGTCGTCGAGCCGGCCGGGCGTGGCGACCAGGACCTCGGCGCCGCGGCGCAGCGTGTTGGCCTGCCGGGTGATCGACATGCCGCCGACCACGGTGGCGATCCGCAGGTTGACGGCGGTCGCGTACGGGGTGAGCGCCTCGGTGACCTGCTGGGCGAGTTCCCGGGTGGGCACCAGCACCAGAGCGAGCGGCTTGCGGGCGTCCGCGCGGCGGCCGGCGGTGCGGGCCAGCAGCGGCAGGCCGAACGCCAGGGTCTTGCCGGAGCCGGTCCGGCCGCGGCCGAGGACGTCACGTCCGGCCAGCGAGTCGGGCAGGGTGGCGGCCTGGATCGGGAACGGCTCGGTGACGCCCTCCCGGGTGAGCGCGGCGAGCAGCGCCTTGGGCATCTCCAGCTCGGCGAAGCTCGCGGCCGGCGGCCGGGCGGGGGTGCCCACGACCACCGTGAAGTCGGCGGGCGCCGCGGTGACCCGCGGCCGGGCGGCGCCGCGACCGCGACCCTGACCGCCCTGCGGCGCGCCCGAGCTGCCCTGCCCGCCCTGGCGGGCCTGGCCCTGACCACGGCCACCACCCCGGCGGGCCTGTTCGGGCCGACGCGCCTGGTCACCCCGACGCGACTGCTCGGATCGGCGGGCCTGTTCGGTCATACGGATGCTCCATCCTGAGCGGTCACCGTCAAAGGGTGACCCGAGGGGTCGGCCGCCAGGAGGGGGTTCGCCGCCCCGGCCGTTCGGCGGCATGGGCGAAGGCCCGCACCGTGAGGTACGGGCCTTCGCTGCGTCGTGCGCGCTTCCAGCAGTGTGCCGGAAATGTCAGATGACGCGGATGTTCTCGGCCTGCGGGCCCTTCTGGCCCTGGGTCACGTCGAACTCGACCTTCTGACCCTCGACCAGCTCGCGGAAGCCCTGAGCCTGGATGTTCGAGTAGTGGGCGAAGACGTCAGCGCCGCCACCGTCCTGCTCGATGAAGCCGAAGCCCTTTTCGCTGTTGAACCACTTCACGGTGCCGGTAGCCATAACCGTCTCCTCTAAAACTGGGGCATCGAGACCCGCACCTCGCGAGCCTCAAGTAGCCGCGATCCCCATCCGGAGATGACACCGGACAAAACAAATGCGCCTGTTGGTTGGTACCAGCAGGCGCACACAAACGTTCATGGGAACCAAAACTGCAACTACGTCGACTGTAGCACGGCAGGCGACAGAACGATCGGATTATTTTCGCACCATGGCCCACCCCGCAGCTCGGCGGAGTGGGCCATGGCACTACTACCGGTCCGGTACCGGCTCGCTGCCGGCCGTCATCGGCCCGCCCGGACTAGCGCAGGCCCGCCGGCTCCGGCTCACCTTCGCTGTGCCGGCTCCCGGCCAGCACGGTCGAGCCGCCGTGGCCGTGGCCCGCCATGTCGCCGTGCCCCGGCCACCAGGCCTTGCGGCCCAGCAACGCGGTCAGCGACGGCGTGAAGAACATCGCCATCACGAAGGCCGACACCACGATGCCGAAGGCCACCGAGAAGCCGATCTCGCTGAAGAGCGAGTTCCCGGCCAGCAGCATGGTGGCGAAGGTCGCCGCCAGGATGCCACCCGCCGCGGCGACGGTCGGACCGCCGTGCCGGAGGGCCAGGCTCGCCGCCTCCCGGGGACCGTGGCCCTCCCGGGCCTCCTCCCGCAGTCGGGCGATCATCAGGATGTTGTAGTCGGTGCCGATCGCCACCACGAACAGGTAGATGAACATCGGCAGCATGAACATCAGCCCGGAGGTCTGGCTGCCGAAGGTCACGAAGACCAGCGTGGTCGCGCCGACCGTGGCGCCGAAGCCCAGGCCGACCGCCGCCATCAGGTACCAGGGGGCGACGACGCTGCGCAGCAGCAGGCCGAGGATCAGCATGATCAGCAGCGCGGCGATCGGGAAGACCAGCTCGTAGTCGTGCGTCATCGCGGTGTCGATGTCCTTGTACACCGCCGTGATGCCGCCCACGTAGGCACGGGTGCCCTGCGGCGCGTCGGCGTGCGCGACCGAGCGCAGCGGGCCGATGACGTCGATGGCCGCGTTGGACTCGGGCGAGTCCCTGAGCGTCACGCTGTAGTTGGCGGTCAGGCCGTCCTTGCTCAGCTGCGGCTGCGGGCTCACCTGGGCGACGCCGTTGACCTTGGCGAGCGCCGCGCCGAACGGCGCGAGTTCGGCCTTGTCCAGCGGGCTGCCGTTGGTCGAGGTCAGGAAGACCTGGGACGGCTCGGCCGCACCGGCCGAGAACGCGCTGGTCATGGTGGTCTGGACCACCATGGACTCCTTGGTCTTCGGCATCGAGCCGGAGGCCAGGTCGAAGGTGCCCTTGTAGCCGGTGGCCCCGAGGGCGAGACCCACCAGCAGCAGGCCGGAGACCGCGGCGACGACGCCCGGACGGCGCTGCACCAGGCCACCCAGGGCGGCGAAGCGGGCGTTCTTCGGCTCGCGCCGCCAGGCCTTGCCCGGCCAGAACAGCACCTTCTGCGGGATCAGCGACAGGATCGCCGGCACCAGGGTGACCGAGGCCAGCGCCGTCACGAAGACCGCGATGGCCAGCGACGGGCCGAGGCTCTTGAACATCCCGAGGCTGGAGAGGATCAGCACGCTGAACGCCACGATGACCGCGCCGGCCGCCGAGGAGATCGCCTCGCCGACC
The DNA here is from genome assembly GCF_055559155.1 of Kitasatospora sp. NPDC024654. NCBI lineage: Bacteria > Bacillati > Actinomycetota > Actinomycetes > Kitasatosporales > Streptomycetaceae > Kitasatospora > Kitasatospora sp. NPDC024654. The sequence continues at coordinate 42,737 of NZ_JBVHLF010000061.1, read as the reverse complement.
CGGGCGACCGCGTTGACCACGGCGGTCTTCCGGTCGTCCCCGGCCCGCAGCCGCTCGCGGTAGCGGAACATCAGGAAGAGGAAGTAGTCGGTGCCGACACCGAACAGCACGACGATCAGGATCGCCGAGACCGAGTTGTCCGCCTGCAGGCCGAACCACTTGCTGGCGTAGCCGATCAGCCCGTTGGCGACCATCGAGAAGACCGCGATCGACATGACCGGCAGCAGCGCGATGATCGGGCTGCGGAAGATCAGCAGCAGGGTGAGCAAGATGATCACCACGGTGCCGATCCCGATCAGCGCGTTGGCCAGCTGGGAGGAGTCCTGCTGGTCGAGCGCCTGCGCGGCGGAGCCGCCCAGCTGCACCTTGAGGTCGGTACCGCTGGCCAGCGCCTTGCTGTCGTCACGCAGCTTCTTGGCGGTGTCCGTGGTCCCGGTGCCCTGCTTCGGGGCGTCCTTGGTGAAGCCCACCATGGACAGCGCGTCCTTGCCGTCCGCCGAGATGCTCCGGGCACCGACCGGCACGATGGTCTGGACGTACTGGATGTTCTCGGCGGTCAGCCCCTGGACCACCTTGTTCATCGCGGCCTGGTCGGCGGCGTCCAGCTTGCCGCCGTCGTTGCGTTGGAACAGCAGGATCGCCGACGGCGTGAAGTTGGCCGGGAAGGCCTTCGTCTGCAGGTCGGACGCCTGGATGGACTCGTAGTGCGAGGGCAGGAAGGCGCTCTCGTCCGTCTGCGCGGTCAGCTTCGGCGCGGTGGCGACGATGGCGACGGCGGCGACGATCCATGCGACTATCACCCACCAGGCGCGCTTGACAACGAATTGTCCGATTCGGTGGAACATGCTCGATGCCTCCTGGGCATGGTTCACCGCAGCCCTGGGGGGACGGGATGCCGGGCGACGGCTGGGAGACCGGCGGGCGACACGCCTTAGCCGGTCGGCAGGTAAGTGAACGTGGAGGCATCCTACGCGAGATTACTTGCCGACCGGCAAGTGCCCCCATCTCCGGGATGCCATCCGGGGCACGGTCCGGCTGCCCCGCCACCATCCTGACCCGATCACCCCCTCACCGACCTCGTGCTCCGGGTGGAGACTCCTCCCCCTCAGGGTGGAGTTCCGCTCAATACCCAGGTCGGAGCGGACTTGACAGAAACCCCGAGGAAACCCCCACCACCCCCTCCCCCCAGCACGCCCCGAGCCGCCGCGGAGCCACGACACGCCCGCCTCAGAAATCAGTTTCGGCGCCCCGGTCGGCGCTCAACTCCGGCGCCACGCACAGCTTCTCCATATCATGGAGATAATATGATCAAAGGATGAGCGCATCAGAGCGGCTCCACTCAGGTTCATGGTCGTAACAGCAGCCATCCACCCCGGACGGCTGGTCGCACGTCAGGAGCCGCCGCCATGCCGGAACGTGGCACCACCCACCGCCCCCTTCCCCGCCGCACCGCCGCCGGTTGCACCGCCCTGCTCTCCCTCGCCCTGGCCTGCTCCTGCGGGCTCGGCGACGGCCAGGGCGGCCCGCGCACCCACGGTCAGGCGAGCCCGAGCAGCACCCTGAGCGCCGGCCCCGGCAACGACGCCGCCGGGAAGGCCCGGCCCAAGCCCGCCCCCGGGGACAACACCCCGTCAGCCCCGCCCGCCCAGCAACCGCCGGCACCGCCCGACTCCTCGGTCGCCTACCACACCGCCGGCGGCGGCCGGACCGTCGCGCTCACCTTCGACGACGGCCCGGGGCCGGCCACCGGCCAGATCCTCGACCTGCTCGCGAAGTACCACATCAAGGCGACCTTCTGCCAGGTCGGCGAGGAGATCGTCAACTACCCGGACATCGACAGGCGGATCCTCGCCGAAGGCCACCGGCTCTGCGACCACACCCTCACCCACCCGCAGCCGATGTTCACGCTCTCCTCCGCCCAGCAGGCCCAGGAGGTCCTCGACGCCAAGGAGACCATCATCGAGGCCGGTGGCCCGGGCACCCGCGTCACCTGGTTCCGCGCCCCGGGCGGCGACTTCACCACCGCCAACGTGAAGACCGCGGTGGAGCACGGCATGCGCCCGCTCGGCTGGACGGTCGACCCGGTCGACTGGTCCGACCCCGGCGTCGACAGCATCGTCACCACCGTCAAGCAGGAGCTCCAGCCCGGCGGGATCGTGCTGTTCCACGACGGCGGCGGCGACCGCAGCCAGACCGTCACCGCCGTGAGCCGGCTCCTCCCCTGGATGATCGGGCAGGGCTACAGCTTCGACTTCCCCGAGAACTGACCGCCCTTCCCTCCTCCCAGCCCCGGCCCGGGGACCCCGGGACCCCGGCCGGCAGACCCGAACGGATCAGTCCCCACCCGCACGGCCGCGCGCCCGGACCACCCGGACCTTACGTTGGCCATGGCCCGGCCTCCCCGGCGCCAGATCCCCCGCCGACCGCCGAGAGAGGCACCCCGACATGACGGACCGAGTCGAGCGCCCGTACCCCCGAGCGCCCCACCGCCGGACCCTGGCCGCCTCCCTCGCGGTCCTCACCCTGCTGCTCGGCTCGGGCTGCGCAGCCGACCGTGCCACCGACTCCGCGGTGGCCGCCAACCCGTCCGCCTCCGCGTCCGCCTCCGGCATGGTGACGCTGACCCCGGCGGTCAGCGCGCAGCTCGACGCCGCGATCAAGCAGGTGCTCCGGCAGGCCAACGTGCCCGGTGTCATCGTCGGCATCTCCAGCCCGAACAACGGCAGCTACACCAAGGCCTTCGGCGTCGCCAACACCGGCAACAACACCCCGATGTCCACCGACATGAACATGCGGATCGGCAGCGAGACCAAGAGCTTCACGGTCACCGCGCTGCTCAAGCTGGTGGACGCGGGCAAGGTCGGCCTGGACGACCCGATCTCCAAGTACGTCCCGGACGTGCCGAACGGCGACAACATCACCCTTCGCCAACTCGCCGGCATGCGCAGCGGGTTGTACCCCTACACCGCCGACCAGGACTTCGTGCGCGCACTGCTCGCCAACCCGAACCAGCAGTTCACCCCGCAGCAGCTGCTCGGCTACTCCTTCAAGCACCCCGCGGGATTCGCGCCGGGCAGCCGGTTCCAGTACTCGAACACCAATACCATCCTGCTCGGTCTCGCGGTCGAGAAGGCGAGCGGCCAGCCGCTCGGCAGCTACCTCCAGCAGCAGGTGCTGATGCCGGCCCAGCTGTCGCACACGGTCTTCCCGACCGACGCGACCTTCCCCGCCCCGCACGCCCACGGCTACACCAACCAGACGTCGAACGGCACCGTCGCCGACGCGACCAACTGGAACCCCTCCTGGGCCTGGGCCGCCGGGGCGATGATCTCCAACCTCAGCGACCTGCAGAGCTGGGCCAAGACCCTCGCCACCGGCAGCCTGCTCACCCCGGCCACCCAGTCCCAGCGCCTCCAGGAGCGGTCCACCGGCGCCCCGGGCACCAGCTACGGCCTCGGCGTCTTCACCGACAACGGCTGGGTCGGCCACAACGGCTCGCTGCCCGGCTACCAGACCCTGGCCGTCTACCTCCCGAGCGCCGACGCCTCCCTGGTCGTGCTCGCCAACACCGACGTCGGCTACCAGGGCAACGAGGTCTCCACCCTCTTCGGGCAGGCCATCACCAGCGTCATCAGCCCCGGCAACGTCTACACCCTCCCGGCGATGTTCCCCTCCCCCGCTGCCTCGGCCTCCCCGTCGAGCTCCGCCTCCGCGACGGCTTCGGCTTCGACATCGGCATCGGCATCGGCATCGGCATCGGCATCGGCATCAGCGACGGCTTCGGCATCGGCATCAGCGACGGCTTCGGCATCGGCATCGGCATCGGCATCGGCATCGGCATCGGCATCGGCATCAGCATCAGCGACGGCTTCGGCATCGGTTTCAGCATCGGCATCGTCGAGCACCGCCGCGTCGCCCAGCGCGCGCGCCTCGGCCTCCGGCACCAGCGCCCCCTCCGCGATCAACGAGTGACCGCCCCGGCCTTCAGCGCAACGGCCAGCGCGGGTCGATGACCGCGTCGGGGGTGGTCACGCGCAGCCTGGCCTGCCGGGATTCGGCCCAACCGCGGTACCAGCCGATCTGGTGGGTGTGCAGCGCCTCCAGGGTGAGGTCACCGACCTCGCGGGGGTAGCGCTCGGCGAGGGCGACGGCGAGTCGGACGGCGGCCAGCGCGTCGGCGGCGGCGGTGTGGGCGTCGGCGAGCGGGACCCCGTACACCTCGCAGACGTGCTGCAGGGTGCGCGGGCCGGGCCGGTCACGGTCCACCGCGCGGTCGATCACCAGCGCGTCCAGCACCGGGACCACCAGCCGGCCGGCCAACCGCTCGGCGAGGGCGGGCCGGCCGTACCGGCGCAGCTCGGCGTCGAGCAGCGAGAGGTCGAACGGGGCGTTGAAGGCCACCACGGGGTGGCCCTGGGCGAGCCGGACGCACAGCGCCGCCGCGATCTCCTCGACCGCCTCGGCCGGGTGACGACCGCCGGCCCGCGCCTGCTCGTCGCTGATGCCGTGGATCGCCTGGGCCTCCGGCGGTATGGGGACGCCGGGAGCGAGCAACCAGTGCCGGGCCCGGGTGGGGGTGCCGCCGAGGGTGTCGACCAGGGCGGCGGTGACGATCCGGGACTCGGCGGGGTCGGTCCCGGTGGTCTCCAGGTCGAAGCCGACCAGGCCGCGCTGCCACCAGGCGGGACCGGCGGAGGGCACGGGGGCGGGCGGTATGGGGGTGGGGGTGTCGTGGTTCATCGCTCTGGCCCGCTCTGCTCCGTCCATCGCCGGCGCCCTTCTGTTCAGCTGCCGCGTCGCATGGGCCCATCATCGCCGCCACCTGTGACAGTGCGCGGAGCGGGAACGCCACGGGCGGCCGGGGCGTGACCGCCCCGACCGCCCGTGGGTCGTGCCGAACCCCCGTCAGGCGGCGGCGAACATCCCGCGGCCGAGCCAGTCGTTCGCGTCGCGGACGCCCGGCAGGACGAAGAAGTAGCCGCCACCGGTCGGCGAGATGTAGTCGACCAGCGGCTCGTCGATCAGCCGGGTCTGGGTGGCCTCGAACTGGCGCTGGACGTCCTGCTGGTAGCAGCAGAAGGCCAGCCCCATGTCGAGGTTGCCGACGCCGTCGATGCCGCGGTCGTAGTTGTAGCCACGGCGCAGGATGCGCGAGTCGTCGGTCTGCTGGGTGCGCGGGTTGGCGAGGCGGATGTGCGCGTCCAGCGGGATCGCGTTGCCCTGCGGGTCCTTGGCGTAGTCGGGGGTGTCGGTCTCCTTGGCGCCGTCCAGCGGCGCGCCGGTGTCCTTGCGCCGGCCGAACATCTGCTCCTGCTCGGCGAGCGAGACCCGGTCCCAGAACTCGACCAGCATCCGGATGATCCGGATGACCTGGTAGCTGCCACCGGTCGCCCAGGCCGGCTCCCCGCCGCCGCCCTGGACCCAGACCAGCTGGTCCATCTCCCGGGACGACTTGACGTCCGGATTGGCTATGCCGTCCTTGAAGCCCAGCAGGTTGCGCTGCGCGCCGGTCGGCCGCGGCGCGCTCTGGAAGCCGTCGATCCGCCACTTGACCTGCATCGCGCCACGGGTGTGCTTGGCGATGTCGCGCAACGCGTGCAGCACGGTGTCCTGGCTGTTGGCGCAGATCTGCAGCGACAGGTCGCCGTGCAGCTCGGCGGCCTGCAGGTTGTCGTTGGGGAAGGTCCGCATCGGGGTGAGCTTCACCGGCTTGGCCTTGGCCAGCCCGTACCGCCCGTCGAAGAGCGAGGCGCCCACCCCGACGGTCACCGTGAGGTTGTCGCTGGGCACGGTCGGGCCGAGGATCCCGTTGTCGGACGGCGGCGCGCCGACGCCCAGGTCCGGCGGGGTGCCACCGGAGGTGAGGAACCGGATCCGGTCGGTCAGCATGTGGAAGAGGTCCTCCAGCGCGTTGCGGTCCGGCGCGATCACGGTGAACGCGACGAACGCGGCGGCGGTCTGCTGCGCGGTGGTGACGCCGGCCTGGTGGACGCCCTCGAACGGGATGGCCGCGTTGGCCGGGGTCCCGGTGTCCGCGGCGGCCCGGTCGCCGCTGCCGAGGACCAGACCGCCGGCACCGACCAGCGCCGCGCCGGCCGCGCCGACGCCGAGCGCGGCGCCGAGGAAGCCTCGCCGGGCGGGCCCGGCCGGGCAGCCCGCGGCCTCGGCCTGCCGGGCGAGGGCGGCCCGGGCCGCCTCGGCCTTGTCGGCCGCGAGGGCCTGGTGCGGGAAGGGGCAGGACCCGATGGTCTCGTGCTGGCTGGTCATCAGGCGGACTTCCGGATCTCAAGAAGGTCGGGGATCGGGGAGAGGTCTTCGAGCAGTTGGCCGGTGGCGCCGTTGAGCTGCGCGCGGACCGTGGTGTCGAGCTGTTCGACCGGGGTCCAGCCGCTGTCCGGGTGGTGCTGGGAGGCGAGCAGGTCGGCCACCCGCTTGACGTCCGCGTTGACGGTGCCGAGCAGCTGCGGGCTGCGCGCCTGGATCAGCGGCTGCAGGACCGTCAGCAGCTCCTGGGTACCGGCCAGGTTGGCCTGCGCGGTGGCCAGGTTGGTGCCGCTGCCCTCGTCGGTGTCGGCGGTCAGCTCGAACTGGAGGGTGTTCTCCAGGATCTCGTGGGTGCGCAGCGGCAGGTCGGTGGGGTCGAAGTCCTGGCTCGGGAACGCCTTGCCTAGGCCGTCCACGTCGCTGACCAGCTGGTCGGCGACCGGGGTGAGGTCGGCGGCGCTCTGGTTGTGCCAGAGGCCGTACTCCAGGCGGTGGAAGCCGCTGAAGTCCTTGTCGTCGACGCCGTCCGGCAGGCCGTCGGCCCGTCCGTTGATCTTCTTGTCGAAGTCGGCGAAGGTGCCGTAGGCGGCGCCCAGCGAGGAGTACTGCAGGTGCGCGGTGAGCCAGTCGGCGCGGGCCGCGTCGAGGTCGCCGCCGTGCACGTCGGCCTGCAGCTTCTGGGTCTGCGTCAGCAGCGTGGCCAGGCCGGACTGGACATAGGTCTTGTAGGCGGCGAGCGGCCCGTTGAGGTCGTCCTCGGAGACCGGGAGGACGGCCGGGACGGCGCTCTGACCCCCGGTGACGTGCACGGTCTGCGAGGTGACCGCGGTGCCGCCGGTGGGGACGCAGCGCCAGGCGTAGTCGCCGTTGCCGATGGTGGCGGTGAGCGGGCGGGTGGTGCCGGGGGCCAGGCCCTCGACCTCGCCGTAGACCGCGTTGGTGGTGGGGTTGACCAGGTAGACCTCGGAGGTCTTGCCGCCGGCGTTGTGCATCTGGAAGGTCTGCTGGCCGGGCTGCGGGGCGGTGAAGCCCTTGCCGCAGTCGGACTGGGCGTCGGAGACGGTGACCGTGCCGGCGGCGGCCGGCTTGTCACCGCTGACGGCGATCACCACACCGGCCACCACGGCGGGGACGGCGACCAGGGCCGCGGGCAGCAGCCAGCGCGGGCGTGACGGCCCGGCGGCCTCGGCGGCCGGCGCGGGCTCGGTGGTCTCAGCAGTCTCAGCGGCCGGCGTCGCCGCGGCGGCCTCGGTGGTCTCGGCGGCCGGCTTCGGCTCGCTCGCCCGCACCCCCATCACGAAGAGCGGCAGCACGACCGCCAGGTACAGCACGTACGCCACGACCTGAAGCCAGCTCATGCTGACGGTCAGGTTGAACACGCCCTGCACCAGCGTGGCGTACCAGGACCCGGCGTCCACCGACCCGCTCAGGTCGAAGGCGTACGCGTGCCCACCGGGCAGCACCCCGCCCTCCTGCAGGTCACCCAGCCCGTAGCTGAGCACCCCGGCCGCGATCACGATCAGCACCAGGCCGGTGTTGGTGAAGAACCGGGTCAGGTTGATCTTCAGCACCCGCCGGTACAGGCCCCAGCAGAGCCCCGCCGCCAGCACCAGGCCGATCCCCGCGCCGATCGCCGGTCCGGTCGCCTCACCGGCCGAGCGCGCGGTGGTCCACAGGAAGAGCGAGGTCTCCAGCCCTTCCCGGCCCACCGCCAGGAAGCTGGTCAGGACGAGCACCCCACCGCCCATGCCGAGGGCGGCGGTGACCCTCTCCCGGATCTCCGAGGAGAGGTTGCGGGCCGAGCGGCGCATCCAGAAGACCATCGCGGTGACGAAGGCGACCGCGATGATGCTCAGCGCGCCGCCGAAGGCCTCCTGGGACGTCCCGGAGAGGTTGGCGGCGGTGAAGGTGAGCACCGCGCCGAAGCTGAGCGCGAGGCCTATCGCGGCGAGCACACCGGTCCAGACCTGCGGAAGGCGGGCCTTCTGGCCGGACCGGACCAGGGTGGCGACCAGGATCGAGACGATCAGACCGGCTTCCAGACCCTCCCTGAGCCCGATCAGAAAGCTTGGAAAAGCATCGTCCAACATGGACAGTGCACTCCTCCCCGGGCCCACCCGGTCACACCTGAGAACAATCGCAAGGGCATGCGTTCGGCCAGCGCCGGCTGCGCTTAGCTTAGGCACACCTTAGTCACACCCTCGGGGCGCGTCCATGCCGGGGGTATACCGAGGCTTTGCCATGCCTTGTCGAACGGATGTACGACTGCTCAGCTCACGAGCGGGAACCGCTCAGCTCACCGGCCGCGAATCGGCCCAGACTCCCTCGAACTCCTCCCGGTAGACCTCGAGCAGCCCCGGCTCCTCCCCCCCGTCCCCGCCCGGCACCGCCCGCAGCACCAGCGCCGGCGACTCGATCCCGCGCGCTCGCCGCAGGTACGGCTGCACCACCCCGAGGTCGCCGCCGCGCCGCCGCGAGCCCGCCGCCCGCGGCCCCTCCACCAGGTAGGCGGTGAACCGCGGCGTCTCGTCGAACACCCGGATCTCGAAACCGCCCTGATCGCGCAGCCGGGCCCGGACCCGGCGGACGTGCATGATGTTCATCTCGATCGACCGGGACAGCTCACCCCGCCCCAGCCCCAGCTCCCGCTCCCGCCGGCGCACCGCGCTGCTGGCCGGGTTGAGGAAGAGCAGCCGCACCCGGCAGCCGTCGGCGGCCAACCGGACCAGCCGCTTGCCGGTGAAGTTCTGGCAGAGCATGCCCAGCCCGATGCCCAGCGCGTCGAGCCGCCGGGCCCCCTCCAGCAGGTCCTCCACCGGCAGGTCGCGCTGCAGCCTCACCCGGTCCGCGTGTACCGCGGCGACGTCCGCGTACCGGCCGGCGACCAGCTCCTCGATCACGTCGGCCGGCAGGCCCGCCGCCGTGGCCGAGCGCCCGTCCAGCAGGCTGAGCACCCGGGCGGCGGCCCGCTCGGTCTGCGCCAGCACGGTCGGCGAGAGGCTGCGGTTGCGGGAGACCACGTGCCGGGCGACCTCCAGCTCGTCCAGCGCCAGCTCGATCTCCCGGCGGTCGTCCAGGTACGGCTCGAAGCACGGCCAGTGCTGCACCATCAGCTCGCGCAGCTGGGGCAGCGTCAGGAAGACCAGCGGATCGTCGTCGGCCGGGTCGAGCAGGTAGCCCTTGCGGCGGCTCACCTCGCGGACGGCGGTGGCCCGTTGCACCCACTCCTCGCCGACCGGGCCGGCCGCCGCGGTCACCCAGTCCGCGCCGTGCGCGGGGGCGTAGACCGGGCGCAGCAGGTCGTCCAGGAGCGAGCGCAGCCGCTGTTCGACCAGGTTGAGCCAGACGTAGGCGCGGCCGGTCAGCCGGACCCGCTGGTAGGCGCGCTGCCACTGTTCGCTGCTCCAGCCCGGGGCGGCCGGGTCGGGGGCGGCCTGGGCGGGCACCAGCCGGCCACCACCGGGCGAGCCCAGCACGACCGTCGGGGCCTCCGTCCGCCCGCCAGGTGCCGCACCGCCGAGCCCGTCGGGCCAGTCGTCGGCGGGGAACACCATGCGATACCTCACCTCTCGGCGCCGCTCCCGCGCGGAGGGCGTGACGATCAAGGATACTGCCCGGCCCCTCGCCCCGGCAGCCCGTTGCGCCGGCACGCCATCCGAAAGAGTCCCGGTCGACGCCCCGGAGTCGCGGCGGACGGACACCCGTTCGGGCGAACTACGGCTGAAAGGGCGTCAGTGGAGGGGTCGGAGCGGCAACGATGCCATGACAGCGCGTACCCCGGTCCTGTGCCGTGCGTCACGATGGGTGGCGTGTACACATGTGGTACGCGCCACCCGGGCATACCGCACCCAGCGGTGCGCCGACGTCCCAGGGGGCAGCCGCTCCCGTGATTCCAGGGAGTTGAACGCTCATGCAGGTCTGGCCGGGACAGCCGTACCCCCTCGGTGCCAGCTACGACGGGGTGGGCACCAACTTCGCCGTGTTCTCCGAGAGCGCCGACCGGATCGAGCTCTGCCTGCTCGCCGAGGACGGCACCGAGACCGCCGTCGAGCTGCGCGAGACCGACGCCTTCGTCCGGCACGCCTACCTCCCGGGTGTCCACCCCGGCCAGCGCTACGGGTTCCGGGTGCACGGCCCCTACGATCCGGCCCGCGGTCGCCGGCACAATAGCGCCAAGCTGCTGCTGGATCCGTACGCCAAGGCGATGAGCGGCACCATCGACTGGGACGAGTCGGTCTACGGCTACCACTTCGGCGCACCCGAGCGCCGCAACGACCTCGACTCCGCCCCGCACACGATGCACTCGGTCGTCATCAATCCGTACTTCGACTGGGGCAACGACCGCCACCCACGCACCGAGTACCACCGCACGGTGCTCTACGAGGCACACGTGAAGGGGCTGACCCGGCTGCACCCCGGGATCCCCGAGGAGATCCGCGGTACCTACGCGGCGCTCGCCCACCCCGCGCTGATCGAGCACCTGGCCAAGCTCGGCGTCACCGCGATCGAGCTGATGCCGGTGCACCAGTTCGTCCGCGACCACCGGCTGCGCGACCTCGGGCTGACCAACTACTGGGGCTACAACACCATCGGCTTCTTCGCCCCGCACGGCTCGTACTCCTCGGTGGGCGACCGCGGCCCGCAGGTGCAGGAGTTCAAGTCGATGGTCAAGGCGCTGCACGCGGCCGGGATCGAGGTGATCCTCGACGTGGTCTACAACCACACCGCCGAGGGCAACCACCTGGGCCCGACCCTCTCCATGCGCGGCCTGGACAACGCCTCGTACTACCGGCTGGCCACCGACCAGCGGTACTACATGGACACCACCGGCACCGGCAACAGCCTGCTGATGCGCAGCCCGCACGTGCTGCAGCTGATCATGGACTCGCTGCGCTACTGGGTCACCGAGATGCACGTGGACGGCTTCCGGTTCGACCTCGCGGCCACCCTGGCCAGGCAGTTCCACGAGGTCGACCGGCTCTCCTCGTTCTTCGACCTGGTCCAGCAGGACCCGATCGTCTCCCAGGCCAAGCTGATCGCCGAACCGTGGGACGTCGGCGAGGGCGGCTACCAGGTCGGCAACTTCCCCCCGCTGTGGACGGAGTGGAACGGCATGTACCGGGACACCGTGCGCGACCTGTGGCGTGGCGAGAACGCCACGCTCGCCGAGTTCGGCTCCCGACTGACCGGCTCCGCCGACCTCTACCAGGACGACGGCCGCCGCCCGCTCGCCTCCATCAACTTCGTGACCTGCCACGACGGTTTCACCCTGCGCGACCTGGTCTCCTACAACGAGAAGCACAACGAGGCCAACGGCGAGCACAACCGGGACGGCGAGTCGTTCAACCGCTCCTGGAACTGCGGCGCCGAGGGCGCGACCGACGATCCGGAGGTGCTCCGGCTGCGGGCCCGCCAGCAGCGCAACTTCATCGCCACCCTGCTGCTCTCGCAGGGCGTGCCGATGCTCTCGCACGGCGACGAGCTGGGCCGCACCCAGCTCGGCAACAACAACGCCTACTGCCAGGACAACGAACTCTCCTGGGTGGCCTGGCCGGAGAGGTCCGAGCTGCTGGAGTTCACCCAGGGCATGGTCTGGCTGCGCCGCAACCACCCGGTCTTCCGGCGCCGCCGGTTCCTCCGCGGTCGCCCGGTCGCCGGGACGCACGACGACCTGACGGACATCGCCTGGTTCACCCCGTCCGGCGACGAGATGACCGACCGGGACTGGGGCACCAGCTACGCCAAGTCACTGACGGTCTTCCTGAACGGCGCGGCGATCTCCGAACCGGACCGCCGCGGCGGGCGGATCATCGACGACTCGTTCCTGCTGCTGTTCAACGCGCACAGCGAGTCGCTGCAGTTCACCGTGCCCAAGGAGCACGGCGAGGAGTGGCAGGTGGTGGTGGACACCACCCAGCCGGTGCTGCCCACGCCGGGGACCGGGCTGCGGGTGAAGGCGGGCGACGGGCTGTGGCTGACGGACCGTTCGCTGCTGGTGCTGCAACGACCGGCCTGAGCGGCCGCGGCTTCGCCCGTCCGCCGGTCCTGGGTCGTAGGGTCCGGTTACACCGGGTAGGCATGTGGTGTGACTTTCGTATCGAGATCCGTCCCCTCGGCGAGCTACCGGCTCCAGCTGCAGCCCTCCTTCACCCTGACGGACGCCACCCGCGCGGTGCCGTACCTGGCCGACCTCGGCGTCTCCCACCTGCACCTCTCCCCGCTGCTGGAGGCCTGCCCCGGCTCGACGCACGGCTACGACACGGTCGACCACACCCGCATCAGCGCGCAGCTGGGCGGCGAGCCGGCGCTGCGCGAACTCGCCGCCACCGCACGGGCGCACGGGCTCGGCCTGATCGCCGACGTCGTCCCCAACCACATGGCCGTCCCGGTCCCGGAGCGGCTCAACGACCCGCTCTGGCAGGTGCTCCGGGACGGGCCGCGGTCCCGCTACGCGCACTGGTTCGACATCGACTGGGCGGCCCAGGGCGACCGGGTGCTGCTGCCGGTGCTGGGCGACCGGCTGGGCGCGGAGCTGCCCCAGCTGAAGGTGGATCAGGACGCGCTGCGCTACTACGACCACGTCCTCCCGTTGCGCCCCGGCACCGAGCACCTCCCGCTGCCCGAGCTGCTGGAGCGGCAGTGGTACCGGCTGGCCTGGTGGCGCCTCGCCCGGAGCGAGCTGAACTACCGCCGGTTCTTCACCATCAACGAGCTGATCGCGCTGCGGGTGGAGGACCCGGAGGTCTTCCAGGCCACCCACGGCGTGCTGCTGCGGCTGCACGCCGAGGGCGTGCTGGACGGGTTCCGGGTGGACCACCCGGACGGGCTGGCCGACCCGCGCGGCTACCTGCGCCGGCTGAGCGCGGCGACCGGTGGTGCCTACCTGGTGGTGGAGAAGATCCTCACCGGCGACGAGCGGCTGCCCGCCGACTGGCCGTGCGCCGGCACCACCGGCTACGACGCGCTGCGCCGGATCGACGGCGTGCTGACCGACGGCCCGGGCGCCCGCCGGCTGGCCTCGCTCTACGCCGGCTACACCGACCTGCTCTCCACCGCCGCCGAGCAGGCCCGGCGGGCCCGGGCCGAGCTGGTCGCGCCGGAGGGCGAGCTGTCCGCCGAGCTGAACCGGCTGGTCCGGCTGGCCGACCGGATCTGCGCCGCCGAGCCCGCGCTGGCCGACCACCGGCCGTCGGCGGTGCGCGCCGCGCTGTGCGAGTTGCTGAGCGACTACCCGGTCTACCGGCGCTACCCCGAGCCGGTCGAACGGACCGTCAGCACGCCGGAGAGCACCGAGCGGTTCGTCGAGCTGCTGGCGCACGGAGAGCTCGGCGGCGACCCGGCCAAGGACGAGTTCCGCACCCGGTTCGCCCAGACCGCCACCGCGGTCGCCGCCAAGGGCGTCGAGGACACCGCCTTCTACCGCTGGTACCCGCTGCTCAGCCTGAACGAGGTGGGCGGCAGCCCCGGGACGCCGGGCGTCGAGCCGGCCGACTTCCACCACTGGTGCGCCCATGTCGAGGCGCACTGGCCGCTCAGCATGACCGCGCTCTCCACCCACGACACCAAGCGCAGTGCCGACGCCCGGGCCCGGCTCGCCGTCCTGGCCGAGCTGCCCGAGCGCTGGCTGGCCGAGTGCACGGCCTGGTCCGAGCTGGCCGGCGGGCTGGCCGACCGGAACGCCGAGTGGCTGCTCTGGCAGACCCTGGTGGCCGCCTGGCCGATCGCCCCGGACCGACTGGCCGGCGTGCTGGTCAAGTCGCTGCGCGAGGCCAAGCTGGCGACCAGCTGGATCGACCAGAACCCGGGCTACGAGGCCACCGTCACCGACTACGCCCGGGCCGTGCTGGCCGACCCGGAGCTGAGCGCGCGGATCGGGCGGTTCGTCGACTTCCTGGCGCCGTTCGCCCGCAGCAACAGCCTCTCGGCCGCGCTGCTGCACCTCACCGTGCCCGGCGTGCCCGACCTTTACCAGGGCAGCGAGTTGACGTTGTACACCCTGGTCGATCCGGACAACCGGGCGCCGGTGGCCCTCGGCCGGGCGCCCGAGGAGCTCCCCGGGACGGCCCGCGAGAAGCTCCGACTGACCCGGGCCGCGCTGCGTCTGCCCAGGCCACTGGGCCCGTACCGGCCGTTGGAGACCAGCGAGCACCTGGTCGCGTTCCAACGCGGCGAGGACCTCACGGTCGCGGTGACCCGACTGCCGTACACCCTGGCGCGCTGTGGCGCGCGGGTTACCCTCGACCTGCCGGGGCGCTGGCGCGACGTACTGACCGGTCGTCAGCACGAGGGTCCCGTCGACACCGTCGCCCTGCTCATCCGGGAGTCATCGTGAAGTACCAGGTCTGGGCCCCGATCGCGGACCGCGTGGAGGTCGAGGTCGACGGCGCTCCGCACGCGCTGGCCCGGGAGGCCGGCGGCTGGTGGCGGGGCGAGGCACCGGCCGGGCTGGACTACGGGTTCCGGCTGGACGGCGGCCCGGCGCTGCCCGACCCGCGTTCGGCGCGCCAGCCGTACGGCCCGGACGGGCTGAGCCGGCTGGTCGACCACGCCGCCTTCCGCTGGTCCGACACCCCCTGGCAGGGCCGCCCACTGGCCGGCGCGGTGGTCTACGAGCTGCACGTCGGCACCTTCACCCCGGCCGGCACCTTCGCCGCCGCCGAGCAGCACCTGGACCACCTGGTCGAGCTGGGCGTGGACTTCGTCGAGCTGCTGCCCGTCTGCCCGTTCCCGGGCCGGCACGGCTGGGGCTACGACGGCGTGTCGCTCTGGGCGGTGCACGAGCCGTACGGCGGCCCGGAGGGGCTGAAGCACTTCGTGGACGCCGTGCACCGCAAGGGGCTCGGCGTGATCCTGGACGTGGTGCACAACCACCTCGGGCCGTCCGGCAACCACCTGCCGCGATTCGGCCCGTACTTCACCGACCGGCACCAGACCCCGTGGGGCGCGGCGGTCAATCTGGACGCCCCCGGGTCGGACGAGGTGCGGGCCTACCTGATCGGCAGCGCGCTGGCCTGGCTGCGCGACTACCGGGTGGACGGCCTGCGGCTGGACGCGGTGCACGCGCTGGCCGACACCCGGGCGCTGCACTTCCTGGAGGAACTCGCCGCCGCCGTCGACGCGTTGGCCGCGGCGGTCAACCGGCCGCTCTTCCTGGTCGGCGAGTCCGACCTCAACGACCCGCGGACCACCGCCCCCCGGCAGGCCGGCGGTCTCGGCCTGACCGCGCAGTGGAGTGACGACTTCCACCACGCGCTGCACGCCGCGGTGACCGGCGAGGCACAGGGCTACTACGCCGACTTCGGCCGGGCGCCGCTGGCGGCGGTCGCCAGGACGCTGACCCGGGGCTGGTTCCACGACGGCACCTGGTCCTCGTTCCGCGAGCGACACCACGGGCGGCCGTTCCCCCTCGACTACGGTCACCGGCTGCTCGGTTACTGCCAGACCCACGACCAGATCGGCAACCGGGCGCTCGGCGACCGGCTCACCCCGGACCAACTCGCCCTGGCCGCCGCCCTGGTGCTCACCTCACCGTTCACCCCGATGCTCTTCATGGGCGAGGAGTGGGGGGCGAGCACGCCCTGGCAGTACTTCACCGACCACACCGATCCGGGCCTGGCCGAGGCCGTCCGACAGGGCCGGCGGCGGGAGTTCGCCGCCCACGGCTGGACCCCCGAGCAGGTGCCGGACCCGCAGGCGCCGCAGACCGTGCTCGGTTCGGTGCTCGACTGGAGCGAGCCCCGGCAGCCGGTACACGCGGAACTGCTGGACTGGTACCGGACGTTGATCCGGCTGCGGCGAGCCCACCCGGAGCTCACCGATCCCCACCTGACCGCCGTGCGGGTGGAGTTCGATGAGGAGGAGCGCCAACTTACCGTCCACCGCGGGCACTTGCTGGTCAGCGTCAACCTCTCCGACAAGCCGCACGACCTGCCCGCCGGGCGGGTGCTGGCCGGGTACGGCGAGCACGCGGCGGGGCGGCTCGGGCCGCGCTCCTGCGTGATCGCCCTGGCCGGGCCGGACGTCAGCGCAGAAAGCCGCTGATCCGCTCGCGCAGGCCGGCCGGGTCCAGGCCGTAGCCCGCCAGGTGCTCCTCCATCGAGCCGTAGTGCCGGTGCTCCTCGCGCGGCACCCCCAGGCCGAGCAGCCGGTGCGGCAGGTCGGCGAGCGCCTGGCCGGCCGGCGACGCCGAGGTGCCGGCCAGGTAGGGCTCGACCAGCACCACGTCCGCCCGGGCCGCCTCGGTGGCGGCGCGCAGCGCGGCGGCGTCGAACGGGCGGACGGTGGCGGCGTAGAGCACCGTGACGTCCAGGCCCTCGGTGGCCACCAGCACGCCGTCCAGCATCGGGCCGACGGCCAGCACCACGCCGCGCCGGCCGGTCCGGACCGTCCGGAACTCCCCCGGGCGGACCGGCTGGGCGGCAGCGTTCCGGTGCAGCGAGAGCCGGACGTACTGCAGGCTGTCCCCGTCGGCCACCGCGTGCCGCAGCAGCAGTTCGGCCTCGTCGGGGTGACCGGGCACGTGCACCTGCCAGCCGGGCAACGTGTCGAGCAGCGCCACGTCGCCGGGGGACATGTGGGTGCGGCCACCCGCGGGCCAGTCGTACGAGCCCAGCGCGCTGACCAGCACCGCGCCGACGCCCTGGTGCACCAGGTCCAGCTTGACCTGCTCGAAGGGGCGCTCGATCAGGAAGCTGGCGAAGGTGTGGGCGATCGGCCGCAGGCCGGCCAGCGCCAGCCCGCCGGCCACCCCGATCAGCAGCTGCTCGCGGATCCCGACGTTGACCACCCGGTCGGGGTGGGCCTGGGCCGCGGCGGCGAACGGGGTGGCGCCGATGTCGGCGAGGACCAGGGCGGTCCTGGGGTCGGTGCCGAGCAGTTCGGTGGTGACGGTGGTGAAGCGGTCGCGCATGGTGTCCATCGGTGGTTCCCCCCTGGGGCGTCACGGAGCTGGGCGGTTCGGCTGGTGCTCAGGAGCTCTTGGGCTCGACCCGGGCGACGACCGCGTGCGGCCGGCCGGGGTGCTCGGCGGTGCAGGCCGCGTACAGCGCGTCGTGATCGCGGCCGTCCACGGTGGCGGTCGACCAGCCGGCCGAGCCGAAGCGCTCCGCGATGCCGCCCGACCAGCCGTGCGTGGCCGAGGAGTTGTCGATCACCAGGACGTGCAGCCGATCCAGCGCGACCGCCCCGGCGAAGGCCAGCGCCTCGTGGTTGCTGCCCTCGTCGAACTCGGCGTCCCCGATCAGGCTCCACACGGCGGGCCCGGGCCGGCCCTGGGCGCGCAGGCCGAGCGCGGTGCCGACGGCCAGCGGCAGGCCGTGGCCGAGCGAGCCGGAGCCGATCTCGGCGCCGGGCACCAGCAGCCGGTCAGGGTGGTGACCGAGCGGGGAGCGGTAGCCGCCGAAGCCGGGCAGCCACTCCACCGGCAGGAAGCCCTTGGCGGCGAGCACCGCATAGTAGGCCATCGGGCCGTGGCCCTTGGAGAGCAGGAAACGGTCACGGTCGGCGGCCCCGGGCGCGGCGGGGTCGATCCGCAGCACCCGGTCGTAGAGCACCCAGAGCGCGTCCAGGGTGGAGGTGGCGGCGGGGCCGTGCTTCTCGTCGCCGGTCATCAGGCTCATCAGGCCCGCCAGGTCCTGGTAGCCGTACCGGTCGGTCTCGGTGGAGATCATGGCACGAGTCTGCGACTTCAAGCGGACTTGAAGTCAAGCCCTATGCTGGGGCCCCATGACACCCACTCGGCACGACCGGCTGACCATCGGTGAGCTCGCGGCCCGCAGCGGTCTGGCCACCTCGGCACTGCGCTACTACGAGGAGCTCGGACTGATCCACGCCGAGCGCACGGCCGGCGGCCAGCGCCGCTACCAGCGCCAGATGCTGCGCCGGGTGGCCTTCGTCCGCGCCGCCCAGCGGGTCGGCCTCTCATTGGAGGAGGTTCGCGACACCCTCGGCCGGCTGCCGGCCGACCGCTCGCCCAACGCCGCCGAGTGGAGCGCGGTGGCCACCGCCTGGCAGGCCCGCATCGATCGGCGGATCGCCGAACTGTTCACCCTACGTGGGCACTTGACGGGCTGCATCGGCTGCGGCTGCCTCTCCCAGGACAGTTGCGCGCTCTACAACCCGCGGGACGTGCTGGGTGCCGACGGACCAGGTGCCCGCAAGCTTCTCCCGCCCGCGCCCGACAGGCCCTAGTCTCGTGTTCTGAACGTCAATCACCACGGGGGGAAACTGTGCTGACGCTTCATCAGAACTGGATGTCATGGGACGACGACACCCCGCCGCCGGCCGAGCTGCACCCGGAGATCCCGCACCCGGCCCGGATGTACGACTACTACCTTGGAGGCAAGGACCACTTCCCGGCCGACCGGGCCGCCGCCGAGCGGGTGCTGGCGCTCGGGCCGATGGTGGGGATCAGCGCCCGGGCGAACCGGGCGTTCCTGCGGCGGGCCGTGCGGCAGCTCGCCGAGCTGGGGGTCGACCGGTTCCTGGACATCGGCACCGGCATTCCGACCGCCGGGAACACCCATGAGGTGGCGCGGGAGGTGAACCCGGACGCCCGGGTGGTGTACGTGGACAACGACCCGATCGTCCTGGCGCACAGCCGGGCGCTGCTCGCCGGGGCCGCGCCGGGCCGCGCCTCGGTGGTGGCGGGCGACCTGCGCGACCCGGCGGCGCTCCTCACCGAGCCGCGGATCCGGGCCCTGCTGACCGAGGGGCGGCCGGTGGCGCTGCTGCTGCTCGCGGTGCTGCACTTCGTCGAGGACGCGGACGGCCCGCGGGCGATCGTCCGCCGGCTGGTCGAGGCACTGCCCCCCGGCAGCTACCTGGCACTCTCGCACGCGACCGGCGACTTCGTGCCGGAGCGTGAGCGCGGCCGCGGGCCGGCGATCTACCGCGCCACCTCGGCCCCGCTCACCCTGCGCGGCAAGGACGACGTGGCGGGCTTCCTCGACGGCCTGCAGCTGCTCGACCCGGGCCTGGTCACGGCCGCCCAGTGGCGCCCCGACCGGCCCACCGAGGAGACCGACAGCCGGGTCGCCGTCTGGTCCGCCGTCGCCCGCAAGCCGTAGCGGTCCGAGCGCTCCCCATGTCGCCGGGGTCCGCTTCCCGGCGGAACCGCGGCACGAGCCGTACGGCACGGTCGCCGTCTTCGAGGACCTCTACGGAAACCGCTGGGACCTGCTCAGTCCTTCGTCAACCGCTCCCACAGCCGAGTGACCCGTTCGGCCAGCTGCCCGGGGGTGCCGTTGTTCTCCACCACCAGGTCGGCCACCGCGAGGCGCTGCTCGCGGGTGGCCTGGGCGGCCATCCGGGCCCGGGCCTCGGCCTCGGTCATCCCGCGCAGCCGGACCAGCCGGTCGAGCCGGACCTCCTCGTCGGCGTCCACCACGACCACCCGGTCGTAGAGCGGGGCCAGCCCGTTCTCGGCGAGCAGCGGGACGTCGTGCACCACCACCGCGTCCGGCCCGGCCGCCGCCTCCAGCTCGGCGGACCGGGCCCGGACCAGCGGGTGCACGATGGCGTTCAGCGCCTTCAGTCGCTCGGCGTCGGCGAAGACCAGCGCGCCCAGCGCCGGACGGTCCAGCGCGCCGTCCGGCCCGAGCACCTCGGGGCCGAACTCGGCCACCACGGCGGCCAGTCCGGGCGTGCCCGGGGCCACCACCTCACGGGCGATCACATCGGAGTCCACCAGCACCGCCCCGTGCGCCACGAGCAGCCTGGACACCTCGCTCTTGCCCGCCCCGATCCCGCCGGTCAGCCCGATCCTCCGCATGGGGGAAGGCTACACAGCGTCCAGATCCAGCCCGGCACCGGAGGTCAAGTACTGGTACGGCGCTCCCGTCCCCGGGCCGTCGTCGCCCAGGAAGCGCGCGCCGACCCCCAGCCCGGCCTCGCTGAGCAGCGCCTCGTGGATCCCGAGCACCCGGCCCGGCCGCACCTCGCGGACGTAGTCGACCAGCTCGCCGATCTTGTTCCACGGGCCGGACAGCGGCAGCAGCAGGGTCTCCACCGGCCGCTCGGGCACGGTCAGCGCGTCACCGGGGTGGAAGAGCCGGCCGTTCAGCAGGAAGCCGATGTTGCCGACCTGCGGCACGTCGGGGTGGATCAGCGCGTGCCACTCGCCGTGCACCGTGACGTCGATCCCGCCGACGTCGAACGCGTCGCCCTCGCCGACCACGGTCACCGCGGCGCCCAGCCCGGCCAGCTGGTCGGCGACCGCGCGGTTGGTCCAGATCCGCAGCCCGGGGTTGGCGGCCAGCGCCGCACGCACCTGGTCCTCGGTGAAGTGGTCGAAGTGCTCGTGGGTGATCAACAGCGCGTCGGCGCCCTGGACGGCCTCGGGTTCGGTGAACAGACCGGGGTCGATCACCAATGTGGTCTCGTCCTGCTCGATGCGGACGCAGGCGTGTCCGAACTTGGTCAGTCGCATGGGGAAATAGTACAGCAATGCTGCACAGTTTTGCTGTAGGTACTTCGGTAGGATGGAGCCATGAACGCCACCGACCCGATCGACCCGCTCCAGCTCGCCGCAGATCTCCGCAGCACCATCGGCGATCTGGTCCGCCAGGCGCGCAGCGAGTCGGTGCTCCCGCAGAACCAGGTCGGCGCGCTGGGCTGGCTGGTCCGTGAGGGCCCGCACACCACCGCCGAGCTGGCCGAACGCCAGCAGGTGCGGCACCAGTCGATGGCCCGCACGGTCACCCTGCTGACCGAGGCCGGACTGGTCCACCAGGAGCGGCACCCCACCGACGGCCGCAAGCTGGTGCTGCACGCCACCGCGGCCGGCACCGCGGCCCTGCACGACCAGCGCCGCCGCCGGGAGCGCCTGCTCGCCACCGCCATCGAGCGCGAGCTGAGCCCGGAGGAGCAGCAGACCCTGCGGGCGGCCGTCGAGCTGATGCGCCGGCTCACCTGAGCCGGTCCGGGAGTCACCTTCACGGGACTCGCGCGCTGTTCAGGACACCCCGTCCCGTCCCGAACCGAGGGATCCCCGCGTGACCTCCCTGCGCAAGACCCTGCTCGTCGCCACGACCGTCTGCGGCCTGCTGATCGGCGCCGCGGGTGCCGCCGCGGCCTGCGACAGCGCCAACCTCGGCGGCGCCCTGAACTCCGGCTTCGGCAACGCCTGCGTCAACGGCGAGCAGCCGCCACCACCGCCGGCCCGGTCGCCGCCGGGTCGCGCGGCGCGGGCACGTCGGCCGGCACGTCCGTCAGCGACGGCAGGGCGACGTGCTCGCGCAGCCCGAACCGGGTGTACAGCCGGCGCAGCGGCGCCGGCGCCCACCAGTTGAACTCCCCGAAGAACGACATGGTGGCCGGCACCAGCAGACAGCGCACCAGCGTCGCGTCCACCGCGACCGCCACCGCGAGCGCTATCCCCATCTCCTTGACCATGAGCATCTGCCCGGCCGCGAACCCGGCGAAGACGATCACCATCAGCAGCGCCGCCGAGGTGATGATCCGACCGCTGCGTTGCAATCCCAGTTGGACCGCCTCCCGGCAGCCGTAGCCCTGGTCCCGCAGCTCCTTGATCCGGGCCAGCAGGAAGACCTCGTAGTCCATCGAGAGGCCGAACGCGAAGGCGAAGACCAGCACCGGGATGAAGGTCTCCAGACCGCCCGTCGGGGCGAAGCCGAGCAGCCCGCTGAACCAGCCGTGCTGGAACACCAGGGTCAGCGCGCCCAGCGAACAACCCAGCGAGAGCACGTTCATCAGCAGCGCCTTGATCGGCATCACCACCGAGCCGGTCATCAGGAAGAGCAGCACCAGGGTGCCGACCGCCACCAGCCCGAGCGCCCACGGCCCGCGGGCACCCAGCTCGTGCTGGAAGTCGACCACGGTGGCCGCCCCGCCGGTGACCCAGGTGGTCAGCCCGCCGCGGTGCTCGCGCAGCTCGTGCACCACCTGTTCGGCCTGGCCGCCCTGCGGGTCGCCGGGTACCAGCACCTCCACCGTGTTGAGGTCCGGCCCCACCGGCTGCACGGCCCGCACCCCGGTGACCCCGGGCAGCTTGGCCACCACGGTGTCCGCGTACGTCCGCACCGCCTGCTCGCTCCCCCGCACCGCCACGGTGATCGGCGCCGGGGCCAGCTGCGGGAACCGCTGGGCGACGGTGTCCACCACCTGGCGGCCCGGCGAGGAGACCGGCAGCACCGCGGCCCCGGTGTCCCGCATCTGGGCGCCGAGGAACGGCGCGCCCGCCGCCCCCAGCAGCGCGACGCAGACCAGCGCCACCGGGACGGCCCGGCGCTGCACCCGGCGGACCGTGCGGGCGAAGAAGCCGTCGTCCGGCTCGGACTTCTTGGGCGGCTTGATCCGGTGCCCGGCGAAGCCGAGCAGGGCGGGGACCAGGGTGAGCGCCGCGGCGACCGCGATCACCACCACGCTGACCCCGGCCGCGGCGACCGCCCGGAACACTGGGCTGGTGAAGACGAAGAGGCCGGAGAGCGCGACCGCCACCGTGAGCCCCGAGAACGCCACCGTGCGCCCGGCGGTCGCGGCGGTCCGTTCCACCGCGGCGGCGAGTGGTGCGCCGTGGCCGCGCTCCTCGCGGAAGCGGTTCACCATCAGCAGCGCGTAGTCGATCGAGAGTCCCAGCCCCAGCACGGTGGCGATCGGCAGCACGCTGGTGTCGATGTCCATGATCTGGCTGAAACCGAACATGGCCAGCAGCGCCCCGCCCACCGAGGCGACCGCGCCGATCACCGGGAGGCTGGCCGCCGCCAGGCCGCCGAAGACCAGCACCATCACGATCAGGGTCAGCGGCAGGGTGACCAGCTCGCCGAACTTGGTGTCGGACTGGGTCTGGTCCTTGACCTCCTGCTGGACCACCAGGTCCCCGCCGACGGTGACCTTCGCGTCCGGCACCCGCAGCTCGCCGAGCCGCTGGGCGACCGCCTCCTGCTGCTTGGTGGTGCTGGCGTCGGTCATCTGCACGTTGATCAGGCTCGCCGAACCGTCCGCCGCGCGCAGCGCCGTCCCGGCCCCGGGCTGGTAGGCGTCGGAGACCGAGAGCACCCCGGGGAGCTTGGCCAGGTCCTGGGCGGCGACGGTGACCGCGTCCCGGACGGCCGGGGTGTCCACCGGCGGGCCGTCCACCACGGCGGTGACCGCACCGGCCGACGGATCCGCGGCGGCCAACACGCTGGTGCCGGCGGCGGACTCGGAGCCGCCGGTGGCGTTGCCGGTCGAGGTGCCCTCGAACACCCGGCCGCCGATCAGCACACCGACCACGAGCACCACAGCCCAGAACGCCAACACCCACCGCCGGTGACGGTGGCAGGCCCGGCCGAGCGCGGCCAGCCGGCCGGGAACTGCTGAGGTGAGGGGAGGAGTCACAGCTGCGGAGTGGCGCATAAAGCGGAACTGCCTAGCTTCCGGGGCGGGTGGGCCCGTTGGGTAACTCCTCCCACGGTAGGTGGTGTGTCCGAAAAGACCCATAGCGTCGAGATGAGCGCAATGTCACAGACCGCGCCGCCGCCGTCGGGAACCGATCCGGACACGACGGAGGGCCCCCACCCGGTCACCCCGGGTGGGGGCCCTCCTGAGCCTCAACTCAGCTCAGCTGCGGTTCAGCTCTGGCCGCCGGCCAGCTTCTCGCGCAGCGCGGCGAGCGCCTCGTCCGAGGCGAGAGCGCCGGAGCCCTCGTCGCTGGAGGACGAGTAGGAGCCACCGGCAGCGGCGGCGACGGCGTCGCCACCCTCGGCAGCGGCCTCGGCGTCGGCCTCACGGCTCTTGATGACCTGGGCCTGGTGCTGCTCGAAGCGGGCCTGCGCCTCGGCGTACTGGCGCTCCCACTCCTCACGCTGCTTCTCGTAGCCGGGCAGCCAGTCGTTCGCCTCGGGGTCGAAGCCCTCCGGGTAGATGTAGTTGCCCTGGTCGTCGTACGAGGCGGCCATGCCGTACAGGGTCGGGTCGAACTCGACCTCGGCCGGGTTGGCACCGAGGGCCTCGTTGGCCTGCTTCAGCGAGAGGCTGATGCGGCGACGCTCGAGGTCGATGTCGATGACCTTGACGAAGATCTCGTCGCCGACCTGGACGACCTGCTCCGGGATCTCGACGTGGCGCTCGGCCAGCTCGGAGATGTGGACCAGACCCTCGATGCCCTCGTCCACGCGGACGAACGCACCGAACGGAACCAGCTTGGTGACCTTACCCGGGACGACCTGACCGATCTGGTGGGTCCGGGCGAACTGCTGCCACGGGTCCTCCTGGGTCGCCTTCAGCGACAGGGAGACGCGCTCGCGGTCCATGTCGACGTCGAGAACCTCGACGGTGACCTCCTGGCCGACCTCGACGACCTCGGACGGGTGGTCGATGTGCTTCCAGGACAGCTCGGAGACGTGCACCAGGCCGTCGACGCCACCCAGGTCCACGAAGGCACCGAAGTTGACGATCGAGGAGACGACGCCGGAGCGCACCTGGCCCTTCTGCAGGGTGGTGAGGAAGGTCTGGCGGACCTCGCTCTGGGTCTGCTCCAGCCAGGCACGGCGGGACAGGACCACGTTGTTGCGGTTCTTGTCCAGCTCGATGATCTTGGCCTCGAGCTCCTTGCCGACGTACGGCTGGAGGTCGCGGACCCGGCGCATCTCGACCAGCGAGGCCGGGAGGAAGCCGCGGAGGCCGATGTCGAGGATGAGACCACCCTTGACGACCTCGATGACGGTACCGGTGACGATGCCGTCCTCTTCCTTGATCTTCTCGATCGTGCCCCAGGCGCGCTCGTACTGCGCACGCTTCTTGGACAGGATCAGACGACCCTCCTTGTCCTCCTTCTGGAGAACCAGGGCCTCGATGTTGTCGCCAACGGAGACAACCTCGTGCGGGTCGACGTCGTGCTTGATCGAGAGTTCGCGGGACGGGATGACACCCTCGGTCTTGTAACCGATGTCGAGGAGCACCTCGTCACGGTCGACCTTCACGATGACGCCCTCAACGATGTCACCGTCGTTGAAGTACTTGATGGTCTCGTCGATCGCCGCGAGGAAGGCTTCCGCGTCGCCGATGTCGTTGACCGCAACCTGCGGGGTGGTGCTGACAGAGGTGTCGGTGGGGCTCGTCATTAGGAAAAGGGCTCCGGTACGGACATGAAGTCGTAGGTAATGCCACGCGGGGGCCCGTATCGCTCCCACCGAAAGCCGGACAGCCAAGAACACGGCGCACCGGGTTTCTCCCCAGGGGAGATCCGGCGTCCGTCTTGCGACCGTGGGGTCTTCGACAGATGCGAGCGCGACCTGCTCCGTCCGAGGCGCGCAGGCCCGCAGCGCAACTTGTAGCATACGGGGACAGTCAAGCACGGTCAACGCCAGGGGCGCCGAGCGCGTGCGGACCGCTGTGGATCAGGCCATATCCTCACAACCGCCACCTCACACCGCCGACCGGCAGGTGTGGGGAGTGACTGCCGCAGGGGCCGGCTCCCCGGATGCCACCGCCTGAATCCCGCCCCGCAGGGGCCGGTGCCAAACAGCGGCGCTTTCCGCATCCCCTACCTTACGCGAGGCGCATTATGACCGCGGACACCACCCCTGGCCAGCCGGCCGCCGCCGACTGGATCCCCGACGGCGGGGACGACGACGTCGCGCTGCACCGCGCGACGCCGCCCGCCGAGAGCAGCCGGGCCAGCCGGCACTGGTGGGACCGCAACGCGGACGAGTACCAGGACGAGCACGGGCAGTTCCTCGGCGATGACCGGTTCACCTGGTGCCCCGAGGGCCTGGACGAGGCCGAGGCCCGGCTGCTCGGCGACCCGGCCGGGCTCCGCGGCCGGGACGTGCTGGAGATCGGCGCCGGGGCCGCCCAGTGCTCCCGCTGGCTGGCCGGGCGGGGCGCCCGGCCGGTGGCGCTGGACATCTCGTACCGGCAGTTGCAGCACTCCCGGCGGATCGACCTCGGGCGGGGCGGGCCGCTGATCCCGGTGGTGCAGGCCGACGCGGCGGCGCTGCCGTTCGCGGCCGGTTCCTTCGACCTGGCCTGTTCGGCCTACGGCGCGGTGCCGTTCAGCGCCGACACCGCCGAGCTGATGCGGGAGGTGCACCGGGTGCTGCGGCCCGGCGGGCGCTGGGTGTTCTCGGTGACCCACCCGGTGCGCTGGGCGTTCCCGGACGAGCCCGGCGCCGAGGGGCTGACCGCGACCGCGTCGTACTTCGACCGGACCCCGTACGTCGAGCAGGACGCCCGGGGGCGGGCCACCTACGTCGAGCACCACCGGACGCTGGGCGACCGGGTGCGGGAACTGGTCGGGGCCGGGTTCCGGCTGCTCGACCTGGTGGAGCCGGAGTGGCCGGCGGGGCTGGAGCAGGAGTGGGGCGGCTGGAGTCCACTGCGCGGGCGGCACCTGCCGGGGACGGCGATCTTCGTGGCCGAGCGCGACTGAGGATACTGCTGGGGTGGATGCCGTGACCTCGTCCCCGTCGGCGATCGACCTGCCCGTGCGCGCCGCGCTGCCCGCGTTGGAGCGTGCCCTCGCGGCGCGCGGGGTGGCCGTGCTCGCGGCGCCGCCCGGAACCGGCAAGACCACGCTGGTGCCGCTCGCGCTGGCCGGACTGCTCCCCCGGCCGGACGGCGGTGCCGAGCCGCGCCGGGTGCTGGTCGCCGAGCCGCGCCGGCTGGCCGTCCGCGCCGCCGCCCGCCGGATGGCCTGGCTGCTCGGCGAGCGGGTGGGCGGCCGGGTCGGACACACCGTCCGCGGGGAGCGGGTGGTCGGGCCGGACACCGTGGTCGAGGTGGTCACCACCGGTGTCCTGCTCCAGCGGCTCCAGCGCGACCAGGAGCTGACCGGGGTCGACACCGTACTGCTCGACGAGTGCCACGAGCGGCACCTGGACGCCGACACCGCGCTCGCCTTCCTGCTCGACGTCCGGGCCGCGCTCCGCCCCGAGCTCCAGGTGGTCTGCGCCTCCGCCACCTCGGACACCGCCGCCTGGGCCGCCTTGCTTGGCGGCCCGGACGGACCGGCCGAGGTGGTCGAGGCGCACGGCAGCTCGTACCCCGTCGAGACCGTCTGGGCGCCACCACCCCGCCCGGTCCGGCCGCCGCAGGGCACCCGGACCGACCCCGCGCTGCTGGAGCACGTGGCCGCCGTGGTGCGCCGGGCGCTCGCCGAGCAGAGCGGCGACCTGCTCTGCTTCCTGCCCGGGGTGGGCGAGATCGCCCGGGTCGCCGGGCTGCTCGGCGGCGGTGCCGGGCTCGACGGCGTCGAGCTGCTGCAACTGCACGGCGGGGCGCCGCGGGCCGTGCAGGACGCGGCGCTGACCGCGGGCGGGCGGCGACGGGTGATCCTGAGCACCTCGGTGGCCGAGTCCTCGCTGACCGTGCCGGGGGTGCGGATCGTGGTGGACAGCGGGCTGGCCCGGGAGCCGCGCACCGACCACGCGCGGGGGCTGGCCGGGCTGGCGACCGTTCGTTCCTCGCTGGCCACCGGGCGGCAGCGGGCCGGGCGGGCCGGGCGCGAGGCTCCGGGCGCGGTCTACCGCTGTTGGGCGGAGCTGGAGGACGCCCGGGCGCCGCGGTTCCCCGCGCCGGAGATCGCGCTGGCCGACCTCACGCCGTTCGCCTTGCAGGCCGCCTGCTGGGGTGACCCGGAGGCGCGCACGCTGGCCCTGCCGGATCCGCCACCCGCGGGGGCGATGGCCGCGGCGCGGCGGACGCTGACCGCGCTCGGTGCGGTGGACACGGACGGCCGGGCCACCGCGCGCGGGCGGCGGCTGGCCCGCACCGGGCTGCACCCGCGGCTGGCCCGGGCGCTGCTGGACGGTGCGCCGCTGGTGGGCGCGCGACGGGCGGCGGAGCTGGTCGCGCTGCTGTCGGAGGAGCCGCCGCGGACGCTCGGCGACGACCTGGCGGGGGTCTGGCACGCGGTGCGCGCGGCGGCGAGCGGGGACGCGTACGCGGCGCGCTGGCGGGACGAGACCCAGCGGCTGCGGGCCCAGGTGGACGCCGCCGTGGACGCCCCGGCCGCCGGCCCGCCGGACGCGGCGACGCCGGGACTGATCACCGCGCTGGCCCAGCCGGAGCGGATCGCCCGGGTCCGGGGGCGCGGGGCCACCGCCTATCTGATGACCTCCGGGACGGCCGGGGAGCTGTCGGCGGGGTCCGCCTTGTCCGGCGCGGAGTGGCTGGCGGTAGCGGTCGCGGACCGGCCGGCCGGCTCACCGTCCGCGCGGATTCAGAGAGCGGCGCTCATCGACGAGAGCACTGCTCGCAGTGCTGCCGCACACCTGCTCGGCGAGCGGGAGGAGGTGCTCTGGGCGGTGCCGCCGGGCAGCCGTCGCGGGGACGTGGCGGCCCGGCGCGTCACCTCGTTGGGCGCCCTCGACCTCGAGGCCGAACCGCTCGGCACGGCCGCGCCGGCGCTGCTCCGGGCCGCCCTGCTGGACGGGCTGGCCCGCGAGGGGGTGACCGAGCTCCTGCGGTGGTCGGAGGCGGCGGGCTCGCTGCGCCAGCGGCTCGCCTTCCTGCACCACGCGATCGGCGGGCCGTGGCCGGACGTCAGCGACCGGGCCCTGCTGGCGGCGGCCGAGCAGTGGCTGGAACCGGAACTCTCCCGAGCCCGCCGGCGCGCCGACCTGGAACGCCTGGACACCGCCGCCGCCCTGCAACGCCTGCTCCCCTGGGCCTCCGGAGAGGCCGGCCGACTCGACGAACTGGCCCCGGAACGGATCACCGTCCCCAGCGGCTCCCGGATCCGGGTCGACTACAGCGACCAAGGCCCGGTCCTCGCGGTCAAGTTGCAGGAGCTCTTCGGCTGGGACGCCGCCCCCGCCCTGGCCGGCGGCCGCGTACCGCTCACCGTCCACCTGCTCTCCCCCGCCGGCCGCCCGGCGGCGGTCACCGGCGACCTCGCCTCCTTCTGGCGCGACGGCTACCGCGCCGTGCGCGCCGACCTCCGCGGTCGCTACCCTCGCCACCCCTGGCCCGAGGACCCGACGACGGCTGCCCCGACCCGCCGCACCAACCCCCGCCGCTGAGCCGGCCCGATCCCGGGGAGGCCCGCCCAGCGCCCCCAGCGCCACAGCGCCCCCAGGGGCGGCCTCGTCGACTTCCCGCTCCTCGGCACGCCCAGCCACCGAAAGGTTGCGTGCTCACGCACCTACTCCCGCGCGACACGCCGAGCAGTCCGAGATTCAGCCCAAGCATCGGAAGGTTGCGTGCACACACACCCATCCCCACGCAGTGCCCCGAAGTCAGCCTCGCCGACCTCTCGCTCCACCCCTCGGACACCAGCCCGGATCGAGAGGCCCCAGGCATCTCAGCCGGCCGGAAAGTCGGCGCTGCCCACTTTCCGCGCCGATGCCCCACCGCCACTGGCGAGTTGAAGAGTCGGCGAAACCAACCTCCGACCCACCCGCTACCGCGCCAGGAATCAACCCCACCGAGCCCGAGAAGAGCGCCCCGGAAGCGCGAGCACGGTGCCACCGCTCCAACAGACCGCCCAGCGATAAGCCGAAAGTCGACCCCGCCGACTTCCCATGCCAGGAGAACGCCCTTGGCATCGGATTCACGCCGGGAAAAGCGCCCCGGAAGCGCGATCGCGGCGCCCACCCCCAACGGGCCACCCGGCCGGCGCGGCAGGCGGCAGCCGAGCGCCGGGGCGCAGCATCCGCGCTGCGCCCCGGGGCAAGACGGCGCCGGCCCGGCGTCAGTGCGCCGCGGCCTCCCAGTCCCTTCCCACACCCACCGAAACGTCCAGCGGTGCGCGCAGCGCGTACGCGCCCGCCATCTCCTCCCGGACCAGGGCCTCGACCTCCTCGCGCTCGCCCGCCGCCAGCTCCAGCACGATTTCGTCGTGCACCTGGAGCAGCATCCGCGAGCGGAGCCCGGCGCCGGTCAGCCGGTCGTCGACCCGCAGCATCGCGATCTTGACGATGTCGGCGGCTGAGCCCTGGACCGGGGCGTTCAGCGCCATCCGCTCGGCCATCTCGCGCCGCTGACGGTTGTCGCTGGTCAGGTCGGGCAGGTAGCGGCGGCGGCCGAGCAGGGTCTCGGTGTAGCCGACCGCGCGGGCCTCCTCGACCACCCGGTGCAGGTAGTCGCGCACCCCGCCGAAGCGCTCGAAGTAGGTGTCCATCAGCCCCTGCGCCTCGGCCGGCTTGATCCCGAGCTGCTGCGACAGCCCGTACGCCGAGAGCCCGTACGCCAGCCCGTACGACATCGCCTTGATCTTGCGGCGCATCTCGGCGTCGACCTGGGTCCGCTCGACCCCGAAGACCGACGAGGCGACCGTGGTGTGCAGGTCCTCCCCGCTGGTGAAGGCCTCGATCAGCGCCTCGTCCTCGGAGAGGTGGGCCATGATCCGCAGTTCGATCTGCGAGTAGTCGGCGGTCAGCAGCGACTCGTACCCCTCGCCGACCACGAAGCCGCGCCGGATCGCCCGCCCCTCCTCGGTGCGGACCGGGATGTTCTGCAGGTTCGGGTCCTGCGAGGAGAGCCGGCCGGTGGCGGCGACCATCTGGTTGAAGGTGGTGTGGATCCGGCCCTGCGGCGAGACCGTCTTGAGCAGGCCCTCGACGGTGGTGCGCAGCTTGGCCTGGTCGCGGTGGCGGAGCAGGATGACCGGAAGCTCGTTGTCGGTCTGGGTGGCCAGCCAGGTCAGCGCGTCGGCGTCGGTGGTGTACCCGGTCTTGATCTTCTTGGTCTTGGGCAGGTCCAGCTCGCCGAAGAGGATCTCCTGCAGCTGCTTGGGCGAGCCGAGGTTGAACGGGCGGCCGGCGGCGGCGTGCGCCTCCTCCACGACCCGCTGGATCTCGACCGCGAACTGGTTCTCCAGCGCGGTGAGATGGGCCCGGTCGGCGGCGATGCCGGCGCGTTCCATCCGGGCCAGCAGGGCGGCGATCGGCAGCTCCATGTCGCGCATCAGCTCGGTGGCGCCGACCTCGGCGAGCCGGACCTCGAAGAGCGCGGCCAGGTCGAGCACGGTCCGGGCCTGGGCCATCAGCGCCCGGGCGTCGGCCGTGGCGTCCTCCTCCGGCGCGTCGAAGGAGAGCTGGCCGCTCTCGGCGGCCGCGGCCGGGCTGAGCGAACGGCCCAGGTACTCCTCGGCGAGCACCTCCAGGCCGAAGGTGCGCCGGCCGGGCTTCTCCAGATAGGCGGCGAGCGCGGTGTCGGCGGTGACGCCCTCGATCCGCCAGCCGTGCTCGGCGAAGGCGCGCATCACCTGCTTGGC
Organism: Kitasatospora sp. NPDC024654; assembly: GCF_055559155.1. Taxonomy (NCBI): domain Bacteria; kingdom Bacillati; phylum Actinomycetota; class Actinomycetes; order Kitasatosporales; family Streptomycetaceae; genus Kitasatospora; species Kitasatospora sp. NPDC024654. The sequence goes on along the minus strand of NZ_JBVHLF010000061.1, from coordinate 11,314 downwards.
GATGTGCAGCGCCTTGGGCCGGGTCGGGTCGGCCAGCCAGCCGGCGAAGGCCCGCTCGTCCTCCTCGGCGAGCTGGGACGGGTCGAACCAGGCCGCGTCCGTCGCCGAGGCGAGCGCGATCTCCCGCACCTCGCCGCTGCCGAGCGCCCAGGCGTAGAGGGCGGCCAGCGCCACCGGGTCGTCACCGGCGGCCTGCTCGGCGAGCCAGCCGGCCAGCGCGCCGGGCTCGGTGAGCAGGGTGCCCTCGACCTCGACACCGGGCTCGACGAGCACCGGCCCGGCCTCGGCGGCACCGGCCGGGTCGACGCCGAACAGCCGCTCGCGGAAGTTGGGGTTGCGGAACTCCAGCGCGTCCATCAGCTGCCCGACGGCCGCCCGATCGAACGAGGCCCGGGCCAAGTCGTCGACGCCCAACGGCAGTTCGACGTCCCGGACCAGCTCGGTGAGCACCCGGTTGCGCTTGACCGAGTCGAGGTGCTCGCGCAGCTTCTCGCCGATCTTGCCCTTGACCTCGTCGGCCCGGGCGATCAGCTCGTCGAAGGAACCGAACTGGTTGACCCACTTCGCCGCGGTCTTCTCGCCGACGCCGGGGATGCCGGGCAGGTTGTCGGACGGGTCGCCGCGCAGCGCGGCGAGGTCCGGGTACTGACGGGGCGTCACGCCGTACTTCTCGGCCACCTTCTCCGGGGTGTAGCGGGTCAGCTCGGAGACGCCCTTGGTCGGGTAGAGCACCGTGACGTGCTCACTGACCAGCTGCAGCGAGTCGCGGTCGCCGGTGACGATCAGCACCTCGAAGCCACGCTCGGCGGCGGCGGTGGCCAGCGTGGCGATGATGTCGTCGGCCTCGAAGCCCTCCAGGGCCATCCGCGGCACCTTCATCGCGTCCAGCAGCTCGCCGATCAGGCCGATCTGGCTGCGGAACTCGTCCGGCGTCTTGGCCCGGTTGGCCTTGTACTCCGGGAACTCCTCGGACCGGAAGGTCTTCCGGGAGACGTCGAAGGCGACCGCGAGGTGGGTGGGCGCCTCGTCCCGCACGGTGTTGGAGACCATCGAGGCGAAGCCGTAGACCGCGTTGGTCGGCTGGCCGGTGGAGGTGTTGAAGTTCTCCACCGGCAGGGCGTAGAACGCCCGGTACGCCAGGGAATGGCCGTCGAGCAGCATCAGCCGGGGCCGCGCCCCCGAAGCGCCACCCGCCGCACTCTGCACCGCACTCTGCGTAGCCACGTCAACGTCCGTTCCTAGCCGACTCCACTGCCTGTCCTGGCATCCTAGGGCGCCGCACCGACATCCCGGGCAACGCGGACGGCGGACGCCCCCAGCACCCGCCACCCCGCGACCGGCGACCCGGGCGCCGGTCGTACGATCACGAAAGGCCGCCCCCTCGCGGCCCCCACGACGGCAGGAGATTCGCATGACCGAGGCGACCCCCACCGAGACCGCGGCCGCCACCGAGAGCCCGGCCGAACCGGTGCTGGACGTGCCGCAGGACGTCCTGGACCACTTCGCCAAGCTCGGCGTCACCGCCGCCACCTTCTCCGGCGGGCACCTCGGCGACAAGCTGGGCATCCGGATCGTCGAGGCCTCCGGCGACCGGGTCCTGGGCACCATGCCGGTGGAGGGCAACCAGCAACCGTACGGCCTGCTGCACGGTGGCGCCTCGGCCGCGCTGGCCGAGACCCTCGGCTCGATCGGCGCGATGCTGCACGCCGGGCCCGGCCGGTACGCGGTCGGCGTGGACCTGAACGTGACGCACCACCGCTCGGCCACCTCGGGCCTGGTGACCGGGGTGGCGACCGCCGTCTTCAAGGGCCGGACCGCCGCCACCTACGAGATCGCGATCACCGACGACACCGGCCGGCGGATCACCAGCTGCCGGCTGACCTGCGCGCTGCGCGACCTCTGAGACGGCGACCGGAACCGAAAGCCGTGGGACCCGGACCCACCCAGGATCCGGGCCCCACGGCGTCGCGGCCGGGCCGCTCAGCCCTCACCGCCCTCGGCCTTCTTCCGGTCCTGGGCGACGCCCTCCTCGATCACGGCCTCGGCCACCGCCGCCATGGTCATCCGGCGGTCCATCGAGGTCTTCTGGATCCAGCGGAACGCGGCCGGCTCGGTCAGCCCGAACTTGGTCTGCAGCACGCTCTTCGCCCGGTCCACCAGCTTGCGGGTCTCCAGGCGCTGGGTGAGGTCGGCGATCTCCTCCTCCAGCGTGCGCATCTCGGTGTAGCGGGAGACCGCCATCTCGATCGCCGGCACCAGGTCGCTCTTGGAGAACGGCTTGACGATGTACGCCATCGCGCCGGCGTCCCGCGCCCGGTCGACCAGCTCGCGCTGGGAGAAGGCGGTGAGCATCAGCACCGGCGCCAGGTGCGCCTGGTGGATCCGCTCGGCGGCGGAGAGTCCGTCCAGCACCGGCATCTTGACGTCGAGGATCGCCAGGTCCGGCCGCAGTTCCTCGACCAGCTTGACCGCCGTCTCGCCGTCCCCGGCCTCGCCGACGACGGTGTAGCCCTCCTCCTCCAGCATCTCCTTCAGGTCGAGGCGGATCAGCGCCTCGTCCTCGGCGATGACAATTCGGGTGATCTGGGGCGAGTCGGTCTCAAGCGCCTGGGGCTGCTCGTCGGCGGTGCTCACGGGGCTCCTCGTTCCGGCGGGGACTGCATGCACGAGGGTACCCAGACACGGTATGTTGGTGTCACTTCGGGTCGGGGGCTTCCTTCGAATCCGAGGCAAGCCCCGGTAGCCCAGCGGTAGAGGCAATGGTCTCAAACACCATCCAGCGTGGGTTCGAATCCCACCCGGGGTACTCGCCTTTCTTTCAAAGGCCGATTTCCATCCTTGGAGATCTTCGTCACTACGGGTGAAGCGGTGGATCGGCCGCCACGCGCATCGAACGGGGACGGGCGTGGCGCCCCCCGTGCGGGAGGCGCCACCCGTCGGTCAGTTGTCCAGCTCCCCCACGTGGTGCACCCGCACCAGGTTGGTCGAGCCGGCCAGGCCGGGCGGAGAACCGGCCGTGATGATCACGATGTCGCCGCGCTTGCAGCGCCCGAGGCTGAGCAGCTGCGCGTCGACCTGGGCGACCATCTCGTCGGTGGTCGGCACGAACGGACCGAGGAAGGTCTCCACCCCCCAGGTGAGCGCGAGTTGGCTGCGCACCGCCGGCTCGTAGGTGAACGCGAGAACCGGGATCGGCGAGCGGTAGCGGGTCAGCCGGCGGGCGGTGTCGCCGCTCTGGGTGAAGGCGATCAGGTACTTGGCGTGCAGGAAGTCGCCGATCTCGGCGGCCGCCCGGGCCACCGCGCCGCCCTGGGTGCGCGGCTTGCTGCGCTCGGTCAGCGGAGGCAGTCCGGCGGCCAGCACCTCCTGTTCGGCGGCCTCGATGATCCGGCCCATCGTCCGGACCGTCTCGATCGGGTACTTGCCGACCGAGGTCTCCCCGGAGAGCATCACCGCGTCGGTGCCGTCCAGCACCGCGTTGGCGACGTCGGAGGCCTCGGCGCGGGTCGGCCGGGACGCGTTGATCATCGAGTCCAGCATCTGGGTGGCGACGATCACCGGCTTGGCGTTCCGCCGGGCCAGCTTGATGGCCCGCTTCTGGACCAGCGGGACCTGCTCCAGCGGCATCTCGACGCCCAGGTCGCCGCGGGCGACCATGATCCCGTCGAAGGCGTCGACGATGCCGTCCAGGTTCGCCACCGCCTGTGGCTTCTCCACCTTGGCGATGACCGGGAGGAACCGCCCCTCCTCGCGCATCACCTGGTGGACGTCCTCGATGTCCCGGCCGCTGCGGACGAAGGAGAGCGCGATCAGGTCGGCGCCGATCCGCAGGGCCCAGCGCAGGTCGGCGACGTCCTTGTCGCTGAGCGCGGGCACCGAGACGGCGACTCCGGGGAGGTTGAGGCCCTTGTGGTCGGAGACCAGGCCCCCCTCGATGACGATGCAGTGGACCCGCGGCCCGTCGACGTGGGTGACCTCCAGGCAGACCCGGCCGTCGTCGACCAGGATCCGCTCGCCGCGGGTGACGTCACCCGCGAGGCCCCGGTAGGTGGTGTCGCAGCGCTCCTTTTCCCCCGGGAAGTCCTCCCCCGGGATGGTGAAATCGTTTCCCCGCTCCAGGAA
>NZ_JBVHLF010000061.1:3028-7182 GCF_055559155.1 Kitasatospora sp. NPDC024654 | reverse complement strand
GCCCCCTGCCGCGACCGCCCCCCCCCCCCCCCCCCCCCCCCCCCCCCCCCCCCCCCCCCCCCCCCCCCCCCCCCCCCCCCCCCAGGCCCTGGTAGGTGGTGCCGCAGCGCTCCTTGTCCCCGGGGACGTCCTCCACCGTGATGGTGAAGTCGTCGCCGCGTTCAAGGAGTACCGGCCCCTCGGCGAAGGTGCCCAGCCGGATCTTCGGGCCCTGAAGGTCGACCAGGATGCCGACGCTTCGGCCGGTCTCGTCGGCGGCCTTGCGGACCCGGCGGTACCGCTCCTCGTGCTCGGCGTGCGAGCCGTGGCTCAGATTGAATCGGGCGATGTCCATGCCGGCGTCGACCAGGCCCTTGATCTGGTCGTACGAGTCGGCGGCGGGCCCGAGGGTACAGACGATTTTTGCTCGGCGCATGGGACTGAGGGTATTCATTACCGGCGCGTAACAATGACGTTCCGGCAGACCTCCGGGTGACCGTTGCCGAAAGCTTCGTTGAACCCTCTGAGGCAGCGTGACATCTCTTGTCACCAAGCGGAGTTGGCCCCAGCAGCCACTCGCCGATGCGGTTCCGGGATGGCTTGTTCACCTCCGGTTCACCTGTCCGCCGCGCCGTGCTCGGCCCCCGGCGGGACCCTCTGGGTCCGGACGAGCTGGGACAGGGGGAGAACGCCGTGCGGCGTCTGCTGGGGGTGGTGTCGGCACTGGTGCTGATCGCCGGCGTGGTGGTGCTGATCTGGCGGCCCTGGTGTTGCGGCTCGCCGCCGTTACCGCCACAGACCGTGCTCACCGGGCTGGTCGGCTCGGAGAAGTCGGCGTTCTTCGCGGACCCCAGGGTGCAGGCGGAGCTACGGGCCAAGGGCCTGACCGTGCAGGTCGTCCCGGCCGGCTCACTGGAGATGACGCCGACGGACGACAAGAACGACGACTTCGTCTTCCCCTCCAGCTCGGTGGTGGCCGACTCGATCCCGGGCGACCTGAACCCGGTGCCGGTCCGGCCGTTCTACTCGCCGCTGGTGATCGTGGCCAAGCGGGACACTGCGGCGCTGCTGGCCCAGAACGGCCTGGCCACCCGCTCCGCGTCGGGCGTCTGGACCTTCCGGATGACCGCCTACCTGCAGGCACTGAACGCCCAGACCACCTGGCAGAGCCTGCGGGGTGCGGCCCAACATCCCTCGCTGACCGGCCTGTTGTACGTCACCACCACTGACCCGGCCAGCTCCTCCTCCGGCGCGCTGCACCTGGCGGTGATGTCCTACCTGGCGAACGGCGACACAGTAGTGGCCGACCAGGCCGGAGTTGACCGGGCCCGATCGCTCCTGCGCCATCTGACCGAGATCCAGGGCGCCCAACTGCCAAGTTCCGACGGGCCGTTCCGGAACTTCCTGTCCGGCGTCGGCAACCCGCTGGTCTGGGTCTACGAGTCCCAGGTGGCCGCCGCGGCGGAGGCCGGGCAGCTGCCGGGCGACACCGTGCTGCTCTATCCCGACACCACCTTCCTGAGTGACCACACCGTGGTCGAGTTGACGCCGAACGCCCACCGGCTGGCCGACGCGCTGGAGAACGACCCCAAGTTGCAACAGCTGGAGGCCGCGAACGGCTTCCGGCCGGCCGGCGACCCGACCGCGTTCGGCAAGGCGATGGCGGCCACCAGGACCACCGGCTTCGCACCGGACCTGACGGCGGCGGGGGTGGCCCAGGTGGCCATCCCGGCACCGCCGGTCATGCAGCAACTGATCGCCGCGGCCAAGGGGAACTGATGCGGATACCGAAGCCCCTGCCCGCCCTGCTGCTGGCCCTGCTGCTCGCCGTGACGGCCGGCTGCGACTCCGCGCACCCGCGGCCGGCCCCGGGCGACTCATCGTCCGCCGGGCCGCCGGTCACCCTGCGCGTACTGGCCGGCAGTGAACTCCAGGACATGGCACCGGTGTTGGACGACGCCAGGAAGGCCACCGGAGTGACCGTCCAACTCAGTTACGGCGGAACGCTGGACGGCGCGCAGACGGTCACCTCCGGTAAAGCGGACGGCAGTTACGACGCGCTCTGGTTCCCGTCCAACCGCTACCTGCGGCTCGACCCGGCGGGGGCGGCCAAGCTGCTCTCGGAGACACCGATCATGGTCTCGCCGGTCGCCATCGGCGTGCGCTCCTCCCAACTGACCGCGCTGGGCTGGGATCCGGCCAAGGTGACCTGGTCGCAGATCGGCGACGCGGTGGCGGCGCAGAAGCTCACCTTCGGGATGACCGACCCGTCACGCTCCAACTCCGGTCTCTCCGCACTGGTCGGGCTGGCCTCTGCGTTCTCCGGCGCGCAGGCCGCGCTGACCCAGGACGACGTGACCAGGGCCACCCCGGCGCTGCGGAGCTTCTTCACCGGACAGAAGCTGACCTCGGGCTCCTCCGGCTGGCTGGCCCAGGCCTACGCCCGGACCGCGCAGGGCGGTTCGGGCCCGCAGGTCGGCGCACTGGTCAACTACGAGTCGGTGCTGCTGGAGTTGAACCGCACGCTGCCGGCCGACGCCAGGCTCACCGTGATCCGGCCGACCGACGGCGTGGTCTCCGCCGACTATCCGCTGACCCTGCTGGCCTCCGCCTCGGCGCAGGCCCGGGACGCCTTCCAGCGGCTGACGGCCTACCTGCTGCGGCCCGACGTACAGCGGAAGATCTCCGACAGCACCGAACGGCGGCCGGTCGCCCCAGGGGTGGCACCGGCCGCCGGGCTGCCCACCGACATCCGGCCCGAGCTGCCGTTCCCGGGCAGCCGGGCGGTGGCGGACGCGCTGCTCGCGGCGTACCAGAACCAGCTGCGGCGGCCGTCCCGGACGGTCTACGTGCTGGACACCTCCGGGTCGATGGCGGGCCCCCGGCTGGCCGCGCTCAAGCGGGCGCTGGGCCAACTCACCGGCGCCGCCGACACCATGGCGGTCAACCGGTTCCGGGACCGTGAGGAGGTCACGCTGATCTCGTTCGCCGACGCGGTGAAGTGGCAGCACACCCACACCGTCCCGGCGGACGACCCGGGCACCGCACTGACGGCCATCGACGCCGACGTGCAGAGCCTGTCGGCGGGCGGCGGCACGGCCATCTACAGCACCCTGGAGCAGGCGTACCGGGTGGTGGCCCAGCAGCAGGCGGCGGCACAGGACGACCGGTTCACCTCGATCGTGCTGATGACCGACGGCGAGAGCAACGAGGGGGCGACGGCGGCCGACTTCACGGCCTTCTACCACGCGCTGCCGGCCGCCCAGCAGGCGGTGCCGGTCTTTCCGATCCTGTTCGGCAAGGGCGCCCGGCAGCAGTTGCAGGGAATCGCGGACACCACCGGCGGTCTGCTCTTCGACGGGACCTCGGGGGACCTGAACAGCGTGTTCGAGGACATCCGTGGCTACCAGTAGGCGGGTGCCGGCCTACTTCGGCTCGCGGGCGCACCTGCTGGGGTGCGGCGGCGCGGGGATCGGGCTGCTGCTGACGCTGCTGGGGCCGAGCGCCGACCGGGCGGTGGTGGGGACCGGCGCGGTGGCGGGGCTGTACGGCGCGGGCGCGGTGCTGGGACTGGCCTTCCCGGCTCGGGCCGAACCGGAGCCGGCCGAGCCACCGGCCACCACCGAGCCCACCGAGCCCACCGAGCCCACCGAGCCCACCGAGTCGCCGCCCGAGCCGGCCGCCGACCCACGGCCGGCCGTGAAGTCGCGACCCGTGAGTCCGCCTCCGCCCGCCAGCCCGCCGCCGGCCAGCCCGCCGCCCGCCGACGTCGAGCTGGCCGGACGGCTGGGCCGGGAGCTGGCTGCCCAGGACCAGCGGGTGACCCGGTCCGGCTGGCCGGAGCCGCCCGCGCAGGCCGCCCGGCAGCTGCTGACCGCGGTCCGGGAGCGGCTCGCCCCGGAGACCGCCGGCCAGCTCGCGCCGGTGGTCCGGGAGGCGCTCCCGGCCGTCCTGGACTGGTACGAGCGCGGCCGCGCCTGGTGGCGGCTGGAACCGGGCGGACCGCCGCCGGAGGAGGAGTTCACCGACCGGGTCCGGGTGGTACTGGAGAAGCTGCCCTGAGCACGACGGATCCGGGCCCGGGACCGGTTGGTCGGGGGTGGGGGTGGTGTTGTTCGGGGGGGGGAGTTGTTTTGGGGGCCCGTGTTCGAGGGGCCCTGGGACCTGGTTGGGGA
>NZ_JBVHLF010000061.1:0-3018 GCF_055559155.1 Kitasatospora sp. NPDC024654 | reverse complement strand
GCACCACCACGTGAGGGGATTTCCACAGACGTGTTTGGGGTGGTAGGGGGGAGACTGCCCGAAACACAGGGGATCCGCCACGGAACGGCGGGTCCCCGGGCCGGATCCGTCGTGCTCAGTGCGCGGAGTGTTTCTCGGCGCCCCGGTGCCGGTGGCCCTTGAGCTCGGCGTGGGCCGGCAGCCCGCCGGTCAGTGCCCGCTGCTCGGGTGCCCGCCGCCCGCCGTGGCTGAAGGCGGGCTCGCCGGCCAGCGCCGCGTACGTGCCGTACGCCGCGGGGGCCGGGGCGGTGCCCGCGGCGGGGGTGTGCAGCGCGGGGCCGAACCCGCGCCTCCTACCGGTCGCGGCGGCCGCCATGCCGCGGCGCTCCAACAGTTCCTGGGTGCCCTGACGGAGCTTGGCCGTGCTGAGCTTGCTCGCGCGGGCCTTGGTCGTACCGCCCGTCGATCGCCTGGTCATCCTGGGCCTCCCATCAACGCCTTTCTGCGATGGTATGTCCAGTTATGGAAGCTTTCACCCGGTCGGCGCAGAACCCGGTCGCCCCGGAGACGGGCAGCACTCAGAACGGGAAGCGGCTGCGCCCGTGCTGGATGGAGATCCACTTCAGTGTGGTGAAGGCGTCCACCGTGGACTCGCCGTTGAGCCGGCCCAGCCCGGAGTTCTTCTCGCCGCCGAACGGCACGATCGCCTCGTCGTGGATGGTCCCGTCGTTGACGTGGATCATGCCGGTCTCGATCCGTTTCGCCACCCGGACGCCCCGCTCGGTGTCCCCGGTGTGCACCGCGCCGCTCAGCCCGAACGGCGTGTCGTTGGCCAGCGCCACCGCCTCGTCCTCGCCGTCGAACGGCACCAGCAGGACCACCGGCCCGAACAGCTCCCGCCGCAGGATCGGCGCGTCCGGGGCCAGGCCGGTCAGCACCACCGGCTCCATCAGGGTGCCCACCGTGCTGCCGCGCAGCAGCACCGTCGCGCCGTCCGCCACCGCCTGGTCCACCTGCGCGGTCAGCGCGTCGGCCTGCACGCTGTTGATCAGCGGGCCGAGCTGGGTGGCCGGGTCCTTCGGGTCGCCGACGGTGAGCGAGGCGACCTTGGCGACGAACTTCTCGGTGAACTCGGCCAGCACAGCGCGGTCCACCAGCACCCGGTTGGCAGCCATGCAGACCTGGCCCTGGTGGGCGAAGCGGCTGAAGACCGCGGCGTCCACCGCGTAGTCGAGGTCGGCGTCGTCCAGCACGATCAGCGCGCTGTTGCCGCCGAGCTCCAGGATCGAGCGCTTGAAGTGCGAGGCCGCCACGGTGGCGACGTGCCGACCGACCCGGTCCGAGCCGGTGAACGCGATCACCTTGGGCACCGGGTGCTCCAGCAGCGCGTCCCCGATCTCGGCGATGTCGGTGACCACCACGTTGAGCAGGCCCGCCGGCAGGCCGGCCTGCTCGAAGATCCTGGCGACCAGGGTGCCGCCGACGATCGGGGCGTCCTGGTGCGGCTTGAGCACCACCGCGTTGCCCAGCGCCAGCGCCGGGGCGACCGCCTTGACGGAGAGGAAGAGCGGGAAGTTGAAGGGGCTGATCACGCCGACCACGCCGACGGGCAGGCGGTAGAGCCGGTTCTCCTTGCCGTCCACCGGCGAGGGCAGCACCCGGCCCTCGGCGCGCAGCGACAGCTGCATCGCCTCGCGCAACAGGTCCTTGGTGAGCCCGAGTTCGAAGCCGGCCTTGAGATGGGTGCCGCCCAGCTCGGCGATGATGGTGTCGGTGATCTCCCGCTCGTGCTCCTCGATCACCCGCAGCGCGCGCTCGAAGACCAGCCGACGCTCGTACGGGTTGACTCCGGCCCACTCCCGCTGGGCGGCCTCGGCCGCCCGGTAGGCCTGGTCCACCTCGTCGACGGTCGCCACGGTGATCGAGGCGAGCTTCTCCCCGTTGTACGGGTTGAGGTCGACGATGTCCCAGGAACCGCTACCGGGATGCCACCGCCCGGCGATGTACTGCTGCGAGAGTTCCGAAAAATAGGACACCCGACTCCCCTTCACACGTCCTGATGAACACTCATCCTACCGATGGGTCAGGCCTCTTGAAGGAGACTGGTCAGAAGCCGCCTGCTGTCCTCCGGTGACAGACTGTCGGCGCGCAGCCGGTCCAGGGTCGCGGTGTACTCGGCCACCTCGCGCGGTCGGTCCAGGTAGAGCGCGGTGGTGAACTGCTCCAGGTAGACCAGTTCCGGCAGGTCGGGCTCGGGAAAGCCCAGCACCGAGAAGGCGCCGCTCTCCGCGGCCAGCCCGTCGAAGCCCAGCGGCATCACCTGGAGCAGCACGTTGGGCCGCTCGGAGAGCCGCAGCAGCTGCTCCAGCTGCCCGCGCATCACCTCCGGCCCGCCGCACGGCCGGCGCAGCGCGGCCTCGTCCACCACGGCCACCAGCTGCGGCGCCCGTTCGGCGGTGAGCAGCAGCTGCCGGCGCAGCCGCACCTCGACCCGGCGCTCGATCTCGCTCGTGGTGCCGCCCGGCAGGCCGAGCCGGATCACCGCCCGGGCGTACCCCTCGGTCTGCAGCAGCCCGGGGACGAACTGCACCTCGTAGGAGGCGATCGAGCAGGCGGCCTCCTCGAAGCCCAGGTAGGTCTGGAACCAGGACGGCAGCACGTCGGCGTAACCGTGCCACCACGGGGTCGCGTTGGCCTCCCGGACCAGGCCGAGCAGCGCGGCCCGTTCCCGCTCGTCGCCGACGCCGTAGAGGGTCAGCAGGTCGGCGACGTCCCGCTCCTTGAAACTGACCCGGCCCAGCTCCATCCGGGCGATCTTCGACCCGGAGGCCCGGATCTCGTACCCGGCGTCCTCCCGGGACACTCCCCTGGCCTCGCGCAGCCGCCGCAACTGGGAGCCCAGCAGCAGTCGGCGCACCGTGCCGCCGCTGCCGGTCTGCACCGTGCTCATTAGAGGACCATCCCTTCTGCAGCCCTCTTCGGTAGGGTTGTGACCTCTCGGTCCCGGTGGGTGCATGGCCAGTCGCGCGAGCCGTTCGT